>JASFIX010000096.1:0-9871 GCA_050122435.1 Desulfobacterales bacterium | reverse complement strand
AAAATGGTGGAGGCGGCGGGAGTCGAACCCGCGTCCGAAAACATTCCACTCAAGCCTCTACATACTTATCCCGGATACTCAATTTCATGCTACTAGTCTCCTCCAGGCAGGATACTAGAAGCACTAGCCTGTAAAAGTTTCGCCGATGCTGCCACAGGCAGGCAGGATCGACTATCCTGCTAGTCGACGTTCTTGCCGGGTCCGCAGGAAAAATCCGGCAGAACGATGGCCTATTTATGCGGCCATGGCATATTCATAATCGTCTGCGATTATGTTAAATCCCATCATTTTTACGAGCTGACAGGACGCTCGGTATGCAGCTCAAGCTTCTTTATCCCCGTCGAAGCCGTTTCGCCCCCATTAAGGCCCCGCTTTCAGCGGGAAAATCCGAATTCCGAAATCCAAAATCCAAAATAGTAAGGAGGGGTATGTAAAAGAGCGGTTTTCCGTCTAAAACGTAAGTAATTTCAGCCATTTTGTCAAGAACAAGCTCGCAAGTGTTGTATGGAGGCCTACAAAAAACGGGAAAGCATGGTCGCACTATAATGGCCACCCTCAATCTATCCTGAATCCAGTATCCTTTTTCCTGCCATAATATCACAGACCCAAGGTATATTTATCTATTTATGGAGTTGTCTATCTCTGTTGCCCCGAAACGATGTTAATATCTTATATCCTTCGATCTGCTATGGCGGAGGCGGGATGGGAGTTTTTCCGCGAGGTCTCGAAGCGGGGAGGGAGCCGGTATAGCCTGGCGGCGGCGGAGGGAGTAAGCCACTCGCCCGCTTATGTGGGACTACTGCAAGACCTGGGATCTGATTGCCCTTCGCATACATGCATTGCTGATAGGCATTGTCATATCGCCGCTGGGTTTCACTTCCGGCGGCATAGGCTGGGCCGCTTGCCGCAGCAGTGCCGGTGACAAGGCCGCCGCCGGCGCCAATGGCAGCGCCGGTAGCCGGTTTTCCGTGGGCAGCGCCGATAGCAGCGCCGAGCCCGGCTCCCATAGCGGCTCCAACCGCCGCTCCACTGGCAAGATTCTTATTGACGGCTTCACTTGGGGATACTTCAATGCGCTGTTTGGCCCATTGGCGGCAGATCGCATCATCGGACTGAAATTCCTCAAACGACTTGCCCGGCTCCGGCAGAACCATGACGCTCGGGCCTGCCGGCATGGTAACACAGCCCCCCAGGATGGCCGCAGCTATACATACCACAAGACCTCTTTTCACTTTCATGCTGAAATGATCTCCTCTATTGGTTGGGCGGGGTAGAGTCCGGCACGACCTTCATCCAGCCGCTGGCGCATTCCCGGATATACGGATAGTAGCCCTGCGGGTCCGGACAGTAGTACCAGTAATTTTCTTCCCCTTGCTCCGGCTGAACATACACCTGGGATTCCTTCTGAATGACTACCGGTGGGGGTGCAGGGTAGCCGTAAGGGTACCAGGGTATCACAATCGATCCGCTCCAGAAATATCGGTGCCCATGGTGGTGATGCCATCGGTAATGATGCCCCCGATAGTGATGCCCTCGATAATAAGGCCGGTGTCGTCCGTAATGCCCCCGGCCATATCCATGTCCATGCCCATGTCCAGCCTTATAGTGAGCACTGACAAAAACACTTGTATTTCGTGCATATCCTTCGAAGGGAATGGCAAAAAGCATTGTAATTGCTAAAAAAATCACCAAGAAAAGTTTATTCATTTTTCCCCTCCTCCTTCGGAGTGATTGTCGCCTTCACAACGTCACATTGGATTTCAACAAGTTAGACGTATGCATTTCACAGAAGGTTTACAGAAAAAATGGTTTATTTATCATTCATATTGGTTTGATTTTGCCGATGGGAGTGTTGGACTGGCTCTGGTTCTATCGTTTGGGTCTGTTTCTGAGATTCATTTCGATATATTTTTTTGTGGTAAGCATCTGGTATTGGGTGGTGACCAATATTCGTTAATCCAACTGTTTAATGCTGGGCCTTTTATGACGGTTTAATCACTGGTCAAAAATTTCAGGATACGCGCATTGATGATATCCGGCTGATCCATTATCAAGAGATGACCTGCGTTTGGAATAATTTCAGCTCTGAGATGAGGCATACATTTTTGCGCGCGCTCGATGGCTTTGCCGGGGTTATAAATCTTCTCCGCGGTCCCGATTAACAATAAGGTAGGCAAATCGATCTGCTTGAGTTCTTGATCAGTAAACACGGTCGGGTACATGATGGCCGAGCGACAATAGCGCGTGACTTCCTCCATTAAATGAATAAATGTTTCTTCCAGCACGGCTCCTTTGGCTGCTGTTGCCTTTAACATCGACTTTGCTGGGGGATGGATTTTGAACTCCCCCAGGAAGAATATCAGTTTCGTGATGAAACTCAGAGGGCGAAAGGATGCCGCCGGCGCCAACAAGACGATTTTGTGCAACCGCTGCGGATACGCCAGTGCCATATTGAGCGTCAACCACCCCCCGTAGGAGTGCCCCAGCAGGTGACATCTTTCGATCTTAAGCCCGTCAAATACTTCTCTTAACCAATGGGCATAATCTGTCCGCTTGTCCAGCAATCGATTCGCCACGCTTTTTCCGGCGTCTCCGATGACATCGACCGCGTAAACGCGATGATGGGCGCTTAATTCGGCGATGTTGGCAAACCAGACCGTTGAACTCAACCCGGCTCCATGCAAAAGCACCAGCGGATACCCATCGTCAGGCCCACTGGCATTGATATGCGTGGAACCATAGCTTGTTTTTACCTCAATGGCATCATGGGGCGCCTGCCACAGAGAAAACATGGCCTCGTAGGCCGCGAGGTACTGTTTGCCACCCTCAGCAGTGGAAAAAATAGGCAGTTTCTTTTTCATCGTCGCACCGAATCCTTTTTATAAATGTTTTTTTAAAAAGCCGGTAATAGCGTCTCGACATTGTTGGTGAATTCCAACCACAAAATGCCCGCCGCTTGAATATGTGATCAGCTCGGAATTGCGTATACGCGCATGTGCGTAGGTTGCGAAATCGGCACCAACCAGGCGGTCATCCAGGGCATGTAAGATCAATGTCGGAAGATTGATTCTGTCAAGATCGTATTGCTTATTAGAGATCGTTGCTTTTTGATCATTTCTTATTCCCGGGTATCTTTTGCTGGCGGGATGAAATATATGCAGCCCTTCTTCAACCCATTTCCTTTCATCTTGGCTCAGGGATTTGAGAATTGCCGGGTTGACCCCAAATTTATTAATGAGGAAATTTTTAACGGTATGAGATACAGCCCAATAAATGAAATCGAAACGAAAGAGAGCATTATAAAACCAATCCGATATGGGACGCTTTGGCGTTGTTTTACTGATGGCGGATTGAAGAACTAACGCGGCGCAGCGGTTTGGGTGGCGCAAAGCAAACAACAGCGCTGAAGGGCCCCCGATAGATAATCCAATAATGGCGGCTTTTTCAATCTGCAGATAATCCAGCAGAGCTGCATAGGCATCCGCCTGAGATTCAAACGAGGCATCTGGCGGTATCGGCGTTCGCAGATATCCAAAACGTGATGGGCAAATCCAGAAAAAATCATCACCGATCAGCTGAGCAAATAATAGGCCCATATCATGCCCGCCGCCGGCACCGTGGACAAATAATACCGGCAGACCCTTGCCGGCGGTAGAATATTCTATGGGTCCATGAGCAGTTTTGACTACCTGGCTGTCTTCCAGAATACGCCCCCGGGCACTCGATAATTCCTTTTGATATTGTTTGATCCAAAAACCGCCCGCGGAAAAAACAGAGCCATGAGCTGGCATCGGCATTATATCTTTTTTAAGTTTCATTCTTACATTCTTTCTGTAAAGGTTGGTTGCCCCTTACGTCCGGCCGACATACAAACCATATCCGAAGTAATCCAATAGATTATGAGGGACGGCCATTGACATTTTTATAAACGTTCTAAATCTGGGATGCCGGATTAAGCTATAAAGAACCTTTGGAAATGATCGTATGAGATCTTTGATATCCTCTTTTGGATCGCTAAGGGATTCGGACTTGTAAGTAATGGCCCTTATTTGTTTTATACCGAATCTTTCTAAGAGGTTCTTCCATCCTTCTGTGGTAAAAAGCTCATTTTTATAACCAACCGTTCTATCTAAAAAACCAATTATTTCTTGAGGCGGGGGCATTTTTAACCAAGTTGCTTCGTTAAGCCCGATCGTTCCGCCGGGTTTTGCTACTCTGACATACTCACTGATGGCACCCTCTTTGTCATTTACCAATCCGGTGATGAACTCACCCAGAACAATATCGAATAAATCATCTCCCATGGGCAACTTTTGTGCATCTCCAACCATAAAATCGACTTTCCCTGTTACACCTTCAATGCTTGCACGTTCTTTGGCCAGTTCAACCATACCGGGCAAAATATCCACTCCGATGACGTTGCAACCATAACGCCGGGCCAGGTCACATGCCGTCTTTCCTGAAGCACAGCCAATATCAATAACATGGCTGTTCGCCTTAACCGGGCAAAGATCAATGAGTGCTCTTGTGGCGTCTAATCCACCAAGATGGAAGTATTTCTTAAATCCCACCTCAGCAATTAATTCGTAGATGCTCGATGGCGTTAGCCTTTCATTCATTTCAAATTCCCACCTCGCAGTTCCGGTCAGCTGTTATGTGCATTTTTCAATCCACTTTCTGGCGACATCAAGTTTGAGCCCGATGTTTCCTACCTGGCAATGATTTTGAGCATTTTCTTCTTCTGTGAACACTCTTGCGGTTACAGATTCGGCATTCGTTAATGCGTTTACCTGCATGCGGTGCATCTTAAACGGAACCAGATGATCTTCTTTTCCCGTAAGAATCAGAACGTCCTGTTTTACCATATCCGAATGAAGGTTTTCCTCATTAAGCTGCAAAAGAACATCGAAGGCTTCGATCGGTACTTCTTTATTGGTCATATACATCAGATTGCTGGCGAGCCAGGAATACATCAGGTTCTTCTTCATTTTCTTTACCATTGCGTTGTTTGTAAAATTTCTAAAATGTCTGAGAAGCAGTTTGGCCACCAATTGGCCAACAATATTTGTATATTGAAAAACGTCAAAAGAGACGCTTGAAGCGATAACCCTTTTGATGCGCGGTTCAAATGCCGCGGCTCTGAGAGCGAGCCATCCGCCCATTGATATGCCAAACCAGGTGACATCACGCAGCCTGAAATGATTTAAAATCGCTTTTGCCGGTTTTTCCCATTCGTAATCAAACGCCAGTCCGTACTTTTTGCGAGCAGCGCCTTGTCCGGGGCCGTCAAAGGCAATCACTTCATAACCATGATCCGAAAAATATCTCATCATGGAATAGAGTTCCTCCATAAAGGAATCAAAGCCGCCGTGCAAAACGACAGTACCCCTTTTTTCCTTATCTACGGGTTGAATTCGTATGGCTGGCAGAAATGCATTGTTATAGGGCACTTCATATTTTTTAATTTCATCGTCATGAAAACATCTGTAAAAGCAATCGATGAATTTATGATAAAGAAGTTCTTTATCAGGATCCTCTCGGGTGATAAACAATTCAGCTGCCCTGTAAAAAAACGCCGCGTTCATCAATCTGCCTTCAGAAACGGCAAGCTCTGCCAGTTTTAACATTTCTATTTTCCAGTCCTCAAACGAACTAATCTTTTGGCCGCCTTCTTTCAGATTTTCAAACCTGGCATATCCCATGGAATACCAGCGGTTCAGTGGGAAATTGAAAGCCGGGTCTTTATGAAAATCATGGTATCCCACCGGAAATGCAGACTTATTTTTATTATCGTCTGTCATGTTATCCTCGTTTTGGAAAAACAGAACCTGTTGGTTTTTATGCGTCACGGTTGTTTCAAAAACTCAAGTACCTTTGTATTCACAATTTCTGCCTGCACGAATGTTAGGTCGTGACCGGCACCGGGAATAACCTCAGTCTTTATCTGTGGTGCCACTTTATGAAGACGCCGGATCGCTTTACGGGCGGAATAGATTTTTTCGTGTTCACCGACTAAATAAAGCGCCGGCACTTTGATATTCTTTAATTCCACATCATCTAAAACAGTCGGACGAATCAACCGGATTGGCTTATAGCACCTCATACGCGCAACCACGACGTCCACCTCTTCTTCTAACATTATCCGACTGGCTTCGTCTTTTTGTGCTAAATCTTCCAATAGCCAGAACATAAAGCTCCTGGTGAAGTATCGATGGGGCACAAAGCAGAGAACAGCTCGAATGATCCACTCAAAGCGCAAGGGTAACACAGTACCAGCAGGCGCCAGCAACACAATTTTATCAAGTCGCTCCGGGAAGCGCAGCGCATACCGGCTTGTCAGCCAGCCGCCATAAGACAGGCCCATCAGTTTGATGTTGTTGCCTGGCTCAAAAGCACAGAACAACTCATCCAACCAGTTCACATAGCCATCCGAATTCTTCATGACCTGGGTGTATATACTTCGGCCATAGTCATATATATTATCCACCGCATAGACTCTATAGCTCTTGGATAGCGCCTCAATGTTTGGAATCCATTGTAACGAATCGCCACCGGCTCCATGCAGCAGCACCAGCGGCGGGGCATCGACTGGCCCGCTTAACCGAACGAATGTTTGGCCGGAAGAAGTATCCACCATCCGGGTCTCCGAATCGACCGGCCACTTCTTAGCCCTCCTATTATATAATTTAAGATACCGCTCTTTTGCTGTTGTCGATCGAAAAGGGTGATATGCGGTCATTTCGTTATCTTCCAATTTAATTTGGTTCCGCTGGCGATACCTGTATTATTGAACATATCGTCCAGGCGACCAGAGCGCTCAACGGTTTTATTGACGAGCTGTTTCACACCTAAAAAATCGGTCACATCGACTTTTACAGACTTTGCTTTGGAAAGAGCAAAACCATTTAGTAAAAAAGTTAAGGATACAGGTAAGAGCTGACGTCCTGGATAACCGACCTGGGAAAATCTCAAAATCCAGGCGAATGCGTCGCCTCTATTCTCCGATGTAGGCATCTATGATCAGCATGCTCAGTTCAAATGCATCATCTTCGGGGTCTTCCCAGTCATGATCCGTATCGTAACGCTCTACGATGACCAGTTCCAAATCCGGTATGACAACCAGCACATAGCCATCCGCTGCGGTATGATAATAACCCGGATAGCCGATCATCTGCCCGATCTCTGAATCCTCTTCGATAATCTTCCACATGTAACCATAGCCCAGACCGCCTGTGTCCGGCATGGTTGAATAAGCCATGGTACTGTCATCGATCCAGTAGCTCCGAATAATGCGCGAGCCCTTCCAGCGGCCATCTTGTTGGTATAGTGCGCCAAATTTTGCCATATCTCTAACACTCATTTTAAAGTGAAATGAGGGGTGTAAAGATTTACTCCATTCATATCGGTAAAAGCAGTTGTCGACGCTGAAGTCCACCATTCCCAGAACATCGGCGATTTCTGTCTTAAAGGCGTCGAATATCTCCTCACCGGTTTCCTGTTCAAAAATGGCTCCCAACACATTGAAATCCCAGTTGTTGTAATAAAAGAAGGTGTCCGGGGCATGGCTTCCCCTAGCCGGTCTTTCATTAATCTGGGTTCGGTCCTCATCTGCCGCTTTATGGTAGACACCCGACCGAGACATCAACAAGTGCTCTACTCTGGCCTGCTTTTCCTCATGGGTTAGGCCGTAAGGGAGGTCATCAATATGCAAATCCTCCAGGGTGGCATTAAGATTTATATTCCCGCGCGCATAATGAACGCCATAGAGCGCACTTAAAAAGGGCATTCGCATCGAATGAGCCGCATAATTTTTGTGGATATTACCCCGCAAAAAAAAGACCTTGCCATCATAAAGTGCCATGACTGCAGAACAGCCGCTTTGTTGAGCAAACTCATGGGCCGCTTCTAATTCTGCAGAAGACCAGCCCGCCGTTTCCGGTGTAACCTGTTCCAGCACAGGATCTTCAGGTATCCATCCTCCGGAAAAATTATTTTCTCCGCTGATTGATCCTTCTGCCGAACAGCCTAATAAAAATCCAATAAACAGGCAAATAATTAAAATTGAAACTGATTTGACCGAGAACAAATTGATAAAAGTTTTGATAGCAAACATTTTGTTTCCCCCTAAATTTAATTGTAATGGTTTCATCTTGCCTCCTTGAATGACGGAATTTTATATGCCTGATCGCTTTCCCGGCTAAACCGGCTCTATGCGTTCCACTGACAACAGCGTCAGATTCAAGTCGCGTATGCGGATCAGCAATCCGTGCAATGCAGCTTGATCTGCAACCGGACCGGTCAGAATGGTTTCGCTGCCTTGAGTGGAAATCGCCATTTGCTCAAACCAGTCCGACCATTTAGGATCGAGGCACCCTTTTAATCTGATCCGGTAGGCTGTTGAGCCATAATATTTGTGCGGGTTGGTCATGGAAGTATCTCCTGTTTATCGATACGCCAGTTCGAGTTTCAGCGAATATTAATCAGGGGCGCATAACCATTTCTGACAGTGTTTGGGGGAAATATAGGAAACCGGAGGCAATCGGTCATCACACCTAAGGGTGATTTTGGGGGGTGATTTTGAACCTATCTTAAAAATGCGTCTTGGCGCCCAGGGCTGCGTTGTCCCGCAAATTGAAATACTCACGTACTCCGTGTACGCTCGAAAAGCCGCGTTTCAATTCACAGAACGCCTTGCCCTAAGCACTAATCCACTATTTTTAATATAGGTTCAATTTTCTGATTAAGTGAAGAGGAAAGTGGTAAACAGCAGGATTGTTAAAGATATTTGAATTCAGGGAGTTACAACAATCCCAGTTCTTTGGCTCGAGCGACGGCCTGGGTGCGGCTTTTGACGTCTAATTTGCTGTTGATGTTTTTGGTGTGGGTTTTTACCGTATTCAGGGAAATAAAAAGTTTGTCTGCGATTTCCCGGTTTGATAGTCCGGCCGCGATGAGGTGTAAAACTTCCATTTCGCGCTCGCTGATCGGATCCATCAGGCCCTCGATTTTTGGAGGTTTGACCGCCTTGAAGGCAGACCGTATTTTCTGGGCGTAAGATAAAGAAAAACCGGCCTCAGCAGGGTCGTGATCGCGCTTTTTGACTTTCAGAATTTCCTCCAGCAATTCAGCCACGTGGTTTCCTTTACTGACAAATATCATTATAAATCCACCGGGCTCAGCCAACGATAAGGCCAATTTCAACTCGGCCAGTGCTGCTGCTGTATCCGTCTTTAACGTGAAGATCAAGACTCTCCACAATCGCATCTCGATCAACACATATACACGACCACCGGTGGTTGCATTCCTAATTAAGCGCTGAAGCAATTGATCGGCTTCATCCAGCTTATTTTGAGCGATGAGAATATGCGCCAAGGCAATATACTCCACCTCATGCAGGCTAGCCGGCTCATCATCAGCACTCAATCCGCTTTCTTTTGCCCATTTCAGGGCGGTATCCAGATTGCCGCTGCCCAACCAGCCGAACACATTGAACGCAGAAATAACATTCGAAATCCATGAGGGCAGCACAAAATTGCCGGCCAGCGTGTTTAAGTTCTCCATTACTTTTAACACACCGGCAAAATCCATCTGATAGATCAATGCTCTCAGCAAACTAAGCTGGCAAACGGCTACGAGGACCGGATCACGCCCCAGTTCACTTAGCTCGATGCCCTTATGGATGAGGGGAATCCCTTCGTTAAAATCCCCCCATTCACACAGAACCATGCCTAAATTTCCATACAGGGAGCCGCCAATTCCGGTCTGTTCAATGCCGTTTTCAATTGCCAGATTCAGCATCTGCCGGATAAAATCTTTGGCCTCAGTGAGCCGGCCCCCTTGCACCATGGCTGACGCCAGACAACTACCGGCG
>JASFIX010000095.1:0-9894 GCA_050122435.1 Desulfobacterales bacterium | reverse complement strand
ATGCCAACTGCTCTCCAATCTTAAAACCTTGCTGGGTATGAATCCGGGTATGGAGAAATTGCTTGATACGATCACCGCGCCCGGCTTAAGATCGGCAGCAAGCTTGGCAGCCAATTTTTTCATCACGTCCGGATAAAGATAACAAAATACAACATCTGCGTCTGATAAATCCGCTTCCCAAAAATTTTCGCGCTTAATTTTAATTTTGTTCTGCCCGAAAGAAAATATCCGGGCTTTTAGGTAGGCCATCGGATTGATTTCATAGCCGATGGTATGAACCCCATACCGTTTTTGTGCTTCTCGAAGCACGCGTCCGTCACCGCAGCCTAAATCGACCAGCGTCTGGTCGGCCCCCATGGGAACTGCATTTATAAAGGCGTTGATTTTTGCTCGAGAAGTTGAAACATAAAGTGCGCCCTGGGTAAACGGCAGAACCAGAGCAATGCCGAGCACATATAAGATTTTCAGGGCAAACAGGCCCCCGGCCAAAATAATAAATATCCAGATCCAAGCGGCCATATCTCAGCCCAGTATGCGTTAAAAAAAACTACAGCCGTATCTGAATCATATCCGTGGAGTACTGTCAAGTCATTATCTAGTCATTTTTTTCAGCCGATCCCTTCTAAATAAAGGCTTCACAGGCATCGGCTCTATTATATTGGTTGTATTTTCAGAGATTTTTTAGCATAAGGGCCATCCCCGGGCAGCCGATTTCGGCTTCAAAATCCGGATGGCGTTTTTCATCTACAATTTTAAATCCATGCTTTTCATAGGCGCACTGAGCGGGTCGGTTGCCGATGTATATGCTGATCTGAGCTTTTTTGAATCCCTCCTGGCGGCCTTTTTCAAGGATGGCAACAAGCAGCCGGTCGACGAGTCCTTTGCGGCGATACTCGGGCAGGGTGGCCACGCTATCAATGATCCAGGCGTCTTCAGCATTTTCGGGTATGCAGCAAAGCACGCGCTCGGCACGTTTATTGGCTTCCGGATCCGGACCGCTATACCCCAATTTTTTAAAAACCTCAGGCATGGCCTGGTATAAGGCCTCATAGCCGCAAATTTTGGGATCATAACCGCCCAAGCCGGCTGCCGGCCTGCCGTCTGCCTCGGCGATCAGATAGCAGGAATGATGAAAGAGGTGGGGGATAGTGGTAAGGGCCAGCAGATGAAGGAATTTAAGACTGTCTTGCTCTGTTCCGCCAATGATGATTTCCCAGATTCCTCTGGTGACGTGCGCCCTTCCGGCTGTGAGTATCAGCCAGGCCAGAAATTCGGCATCATCGGGCAGGGCAGCTCTGATTTGAATATTCATCATCATTCCTTTTTTGGTGTTCTGCAGCTAAACCATAAAAAATATCATGGGTTAAAATTTTTCGGTATCTTTAAAAAAATCACTGATAAAACTTTCTGATGGCATTGATGTTCTCCCTTTTTTCAAAAAGGTAATCCAAATGCGATCTAATTAGCCGGCACGAGAACCATTGGGCACCGGCCGTTCGGGGACTGCCAGAACCGGGGTGATATCGTCGGCATAACCAATATCAAATAACATGCCCTCGGATACTTCTCCCATCATTTTGCGGGGTTCGAGATTAACCACAAATAAAGCCTGCCGGTTGATAATCTCAGCCGGATCCATGCGTTCCGTTTTGATTCCGGCCAGAATTTGACGTTGATGATCGCCGAAATCAACGCGTAACTTTACCAATTTTTCCGCCTGTTCAATATTATCAACTTTTTGGATGGTTCCAACGCGAATATCAATCTTTTGAAATTCTTTAAAAGAAATGGTCGGCTTAACCGGTGCTTCTTTTATCTTTTCCATGATTCGTGCCTATCCTTTTTCACACAGCTTTAATTTTACGCAGGTTTTCAATAGTATTTAGGTTCTGTGTCCTATTTATACAAGTCAAGGTGTCAGGTGTCAGCGCTGTGAAATCTGACACCCGACACCTGAAACCCTTTAAATTCTGACACAAGAATTCTCGTGAACCTGGGGGATATATTAAAATATGGTGCTTGAAATAGCTACAATCCCAAAAGCCAGGATGATGAGCCCGGAAAATTTGTTCACCAGGGCTAATTTGCCCTCACTGATTTTATTCCGGAAAATACCTGTCGCACCGCTTAAAATCAACCACCAGGCACCGGAGCCGCTAAATACGCCGATGACCATCAGGCCTGCCGATGCATAATCGCTGGATTCACTGACGATTCCCAGACCAGCAAATATGCCGGCAAAAAACAGAATCGTCATGGGGTTGGTAAGCGTTAGAAAAAAGGTGGTTCCATATGCGGAGAGGTAGCTGTTGTTTGCCACCGAAACCGTCTGCTCCTGAGGTTTTCTCAGAAATGCCCGTATTCCCAAGTAGCAAAGAAAGAGCCCTCCAATGATTCGAAACCAGTTAGATTGATCGACTAAAAAATTGGAAATAAAGGTTAGACCGAAGGCGGCAATGAAGCCATACAAGGCATCGGCCGTGGCTGCTCCCAGTCCGGTAATCAATCCCTGAAAATTGCCGCCTGTCAACGTACGCTGAATGCACAGGATTCCAATAGGCCCCACCGGTGCCGCAATTGAGAAACCGATGACAAAACCCTTTAAAAATAAGCCCCATTCCATTATTTTTTATCGGCAGCTACCACTGAAATGCTCGGTTTTTCGTTAACGGTCAACTGAAATACATCTGGGCGAGCGTAATGCCCCACAACGTCAAAATCAAATTTGCCGCGGGCAATCGCACCTAAATCTAAATCGGCAAATAAGATACCCTCCTGATCATAAAGGGGTCCGGCGAGAACCTTGCCCAGGGGAGAAATGATGCTGCTGCCACCGCGGCACATGATTTCAGGTTGTTCATCCAATTCCTTTAGTTCTTTTAAATCATCCGGATACATCTCTTTGGTCATAAATTGGTTGCATCCCAATACGAAACAGCGCCCTTCACAGGCAATGTGACGCAAGGTCGCCTGCCAGGTGTCTCTGGCATCGGCTGTCGGGGCTAAGTATAATTCAACTCCCTTATTGTAAATCGCCATTCTGGCCAGTGGCATATAATTTTCCCAGCAGATCAATCCGCCAATGTTGCCGATTTCGGTCTGAATAACGGTTAAAGTGCTTCCGTCACCTTCGCCCCATATCAATCGCTCGCCAGCGGTTGGTTTAAGTTTTTGATGTTTGCCCAGAAGCCGGCCGTCTGGTCCGAAATATAAAAGAGTACAATACACCGTACCGGTGCTGCGCGCCACATCGCGCTCGATTACGCCTATTGCCAGATATACGTTTGCCTTTTTGGCAGCTTCTCCCAGTCTAAGGGGCGTGGGGCCCGGGATTTCCACGGTATTTTCCCAGTATCGCTGCCAGACCCTGCGGCCGACCGGGCTGCGGCTTCCCACCACGGTGCCAAACGCCAGACCGCGCGGGTAGGCCGGAATAAAGGCCTCGGGGAACAAAATAAGCTGAGCGCCCTGCCCAGCGGCCTCCTCGATTAAACTGCAGGCTTTTTCTACTGTGGCCTCACGGTCAAACAAAACCGGCGCGGCCTGTACAACCGCCACTTTTGTTCTTTGTTTTTTTTCAGTCATTTTACCTCTCTTTTTTGCCAGATCATCTGGTGCTGAAAAAAAGGGCCATGAATCCGTCTTTGATGAAAGCGCTGCTGAAAACCTTGTTTTTGAAATACATAGTTGATGTCGCCAATGCAATAAAGACTGTGTTTTTTAACAACCGGCTGAAAAAGCTTCGCAATCCATTTAGGGAAGATAAGATCAAGCCAGAGAAAAAAACCGCCCGGTCTTAAAACCCTAGCGACTTCCCTTACGGCAGGCTGCCATTTCGACAGGTGATGAAATACGTTCTGAGATATAACCAGATCGAAGCGGGCTTCCTGAAAGGAAAGATGGGCGGCATCTTCCACCTGGTAAATCAAATACTCATTTTCGGGGTGCCGTTGACGGGCGATTTGGATCTGTTCGTGATCGTAATCGGTTCCCCAGACCTTCATGTTATAGGTTTCCGACAAAAAGGCTGCTACAGCACCGATACCACAGCCCAGCTCCAAGACATCCTTCAGTGCTTCTGAAGGAAGCGCTGAGAGATGTTGGCGGATCCTGGCAATATTGCGCTCGGCCTTTTTTTCGCGATTGACCAACCATTTCTCGAGTCGTGTCATTTCCATCAGATTATTCGCTTATTCAATAAATTTCTTTGGAGACAACACCAATATCTTTTCGCGGAGTCCAGCCGATCTTTTTCCAGAACTGAATACCATTCTCGTTGGTGCTAAATATGAATAAATGGCACTTTTGAATTCCGATGGTTTGAAGTGCAGCAATACATTTATCAACCAGTGATCGTCCGATCCCTTGATTTCTAAAATCGCGGTGAACTGCCAAGTGGTGGAGATACCCACGGCGGCCGTCATGTCCGCATAAAACCGCTCCAATAACTTCATTTTTACATCGGGCAACAAAACTCATCCCTGAATTTCGTTTCAAATACGCTTTCATACTGTCTCTTGAATCCGCATTGCTAAGTCCAATGCCTTCACTGCTTTGCCAAAGCGCGATCACTTTTTGATAATCTTTCATTGTAAATTCATCGATGTGTAACTGCATGTCTAGCTGCCTATCATGAATCAAAATGGGATTATCAAAGGTTAAGTCACCATGGTCGTCAAGACCTTTTGAAATCGGCAAACCAAAGGTCGGACAAACAGGCGTATTCAATTTGCCGGGACATGGGTTGTCGTGACTTCGGCTAAAAGCCGCCCTTGAGTGCCGGTTACCCGGGTACGTATAACGGTGACCCGTTTACCGCTGCGGACAAATCGTGCTTCTGCCTTGATTTCTCCTTCACGTTGATTGCCCAGCAGATTGGTGTTCAAATTTATCGCGAGGGGAAAGCCTTTTCCATCCGGACTGAGTTCGACGTTTTCCAGGGCCAGTACTGTGGCGGTTACATCTGCGAGCCACAACATGGCTCCGGCCTGTACGGTGCCGAATGGATTGAGAATTCCTTCTTTGATCGGCATGATGCTGATAACACAGTCTGACTCGCGTTTTTTAATGAAAAATTCAATCTCACCGGTTTTTTTGTTTTCTGCAATCGTATCCTCGATGCTTTTCATTCTGAGTTCCTGTAACATTTTTCATGCTTAGCTGAATGAACCTATGAAGGTTTTCTGTTTTTTTAATTAGCGTGTAAATATATCGATTACGCGGCCATCATCGGTTTGGCATAATCCATGGCCACCGCCTTTGAAGCCGAGCAGGGTATCAGAAAGTCTGAATTTGCATCGCATCTTACCGCCTCTGTCGCCCTGTAGAAAAGCCTCTGTGTTTCCAGAAAATTCATAGACACGCGGGTATTCCTTACTCGAATCAATCGTCGTTTCATCAACGATTCCGCCCACAAAACGTTCCCCATCCGGCATGGTCATCTGAATTTCACCTGATCCAAATTTTTGGTCCTCGTAGGCTAGATATATCCGCTTGCCGCTGTATCGATCGATTCCTTTCATCGTTCCCGCGCAGGCAATAGCTGCAAAAATCAAGATTGGTAAGCCGATCAATCGGATATTCATTTTCATTTTTAAGACCTCTCTGCTTCGGAAAATTCCTGTTTGAGAAAAGGTGCACCTATCCCCATCTGCAGCGGGATCGTCGGATCAGGGCATAACGCCGCTGTTTAAATTGTTGCTCCCCGGGGTAGTGTTTGCCAACTTTTTAAAGATTTATACTGCTTATAGAGGATATATCCGCCCCGTACAAGAGCGAAATCTAGAACCCATCTCAAAAATGTCTTTTGGCCCAATATCTTTGTTGGTGCTTCGCTTTAAATCCTCAACATACAACAGTATGCCTCCGGTTTAAAGCTCGGCTCCGTCGCGCTTGTCCCGGCGAAGCCTTTAGGCGAAGAGGGAATCTTGAACCAAAATCCTATTTTTGAGATGGATTCTAATAAAAAAGCAGCACCTTTATGATGCTGCCCTTGAGTTGGTTTATGGCGATGATGTTTTTGTTCAGTTGGACTTGTGATCAATCCAGGTAGACGACTTCTGATTTGGCTATCGCACCGTTTTTCAACGAGCGCCTATTTTTCTTTTCCCTTTCCTTTACTTTTTTGCGTTCCCTGGCGATGATAATCAGCATGACGACAATCACACCGATTTCTGCCAGCAATAATAAACCCTGAGAAATGAGCTCCTTCATTAAGATCTCCTGTAAGCTTATATTTCTCATATCGGGAATAATCGGCCAAACTTTAGGTCCAACAATAGTGGATTTCTATAATTAGTTGATATTAAATGGTTTTTTGTATTGATTGATTTAATCATATTTGTCGAATGTTGAAATATTCGAACATTTGGTGGGAACGAATGAACTGTTCGTTTTATGGCTAAATAAATTTTACACCAATTCCGAAAGCATGTTTGAACCGCTCATCAGTAACTTCTTTACACCATCTGACTACCGATCTGTAAGTTCTGGGGGCGGATTTGAAAGGCTGGGTATCAATTTTGATGTTTAATTTTGTTCCCGGTTTGAAGGCCACTTCTGATTCCAGCAACATGCCCTCATCGCTGAGATCTTTGGTTTGCGCATAGCTCAAGGCGCCGGAATTCGCATCTTCGAGGATAACGGTGACCTTATGCAAAAAACGCTTATTTTTTCTAAATCCGGTTGCTGCGCTCGATTCGGAAAACACAGACTGCAAGGAATCATCAACCTGGGTTTTCGGAATTTTCAGCATTCGCAACGGTAATTTAGGTTTTCTCAATGATTCCTTTCTGCCTAAATTCTTGTTGCACTCCGGACATCCGCGACCCTTCACTCTGCTTTTGACGGTGGCTTGCCATTCATGGCCTTCTTCACAAATCCACCATACTTTCTTGTTAAAATCGGGAGTCAAATTTCTCAGGTTCAGTCCGCTATTTTTGGTCAGATGCCATTCCTTGCGGAGATCGGCGCTTGAAATTAATGCCTCATTATTTTCGGCCGGGGTTGGTCTGCTGCAAACCGGACAACCGCTACCGCGGTTTCTGCTATATACGGGTGCTTGCCATTCATGCCCGCTGGCACATATCCACCACACTTTTTTGCCTGAACCGGGGGTAACATTTCTGGGATTTAAATCCCCGTTTCGGGTCGGGTGCCATTCTTTGGCAAGTTCCGGATTGATAACAGAAAGATTATATTGATCAGTAGCTTTGGGCATGTTTTCTCATAAAAGTTGATTTTTAAAAAGGAGCTGCAAGCGTAAACGTAGACAAGATCAGGGGGGCAATACCATATTTAATACGCGAAGACGCTGAAAATATCAATAGCGTTTTAAGTACATTTTAATTTTAATTGTAAAAAATGCGGGTCACATTATCAATTCTGAGGTTGGGCCTACAAATTTCCGGTTGAAATCGGAAAGAATTTATTTTCAGTCGATGATAACCTCTCCTTTAACGCCATCAACGGTCGCGGCCTGACCTGTTTGTAGCCGGTCAAATGCAGCCCGGGTCAAAGTGACCACCGGGATTGCCGTGCCATAAAAATGCTTGCTGATGATCGGGCCGGCCACCAGCATTGGATCAGTTTCGATATTGATTATGGCAGCCGGAACTGTTGCCTGTTTGGCCAGTTCCAGCAAAACCAGGGGGGCGCCAGTAGATCCTTTTCCATAGGGAAAGGCCAAAACTTTAGCGGTTATGGATTGATCAAATAGTTCATGACGCGGATCGATAATCATGCCGGTTGCCGGGTCAACCCCACCCCAAAAACTAATGCTCTGGTGGGTGGCTAAGATTTTACCGCGACCCTGGCCAGCAACCAGGGATTTACATTTTAGGATTGTAGCCATGCTGGCGGCCTCCTTACGATTTTTCCGGCCACTGCCGATTCCACGCACTCCCGGATACTGCCGTAGGCAACCTTATAGCCGGCCTGGGAATAAATATAATTCGCGGCTTTGGCAGAGTTGGTCATCATTGTGCCTGAAGGTCTCAAAGATTGAGGATAGAGTAACAAACAGCCGTCTGTATAAACTTCAATACCCGCATGCTTTAATTTTTCTGATATTCCTGTATTTTCAACTTGGCGTAATACGTTGCGGCTGGTAAAAATCGAGAAGGCGATATCCGAGCTTATCTTTTTACCCTCTATGGACTTTGCCAATTGGGTGAATTCCTCATACGAAAAATGCGGACAACCGAATCCAACCCAGTCGAGCTGATCATTTTCAGCCGTGCAAAGCAGTCCTTCGGATTTTTTTAGCGAATCGGGGTTGACCTCAATAGTTTGTATTGCCGTGTCCTTTTTTAAACATGCCTCTAATGTCGGCGCTTCCGGCGTGATACCGACAATATGAAAAAGTGCTGTGGCGCCCGATGAAGCAGTTGCGGCACCAAACCCCTTCAAATCATCCATGGTTACGCCTTCGGGTATGCCGGAAATCGCAACAACCTGATTGCCGCATTGTTTGCCAATAAAATATCCCAGCAGCGGAAAAAAACGTGGATCCGCATAAGCATCCGCCGGAAAATCCTCGAGTCTGGCGTGAATAGTCGCCATTCGGTTTTCATCCAAATAGAGTCCGGTCTTCGGCGCACGCCCGGTCAAAGCACAACAGATATCCACCAGATCACCGGTGCGATTGGTGCGGGCACCCAATACAGAATTGACAAAGACGATGGCGTTGGATTCCGACCACGCTACCAGGTCTCCAAGCTTCGGCAAGATCCCATCCTGGTAGGGCGCGCAGGTCCAGGCGGGTATCGCTCCCAAGGCAAGGTGGGCCTTTTCCAGGCGCTTTATTTTATCAGAGAGCTCTGCCGAGACGCCGTATGAACGGCAGCGCTCAATATCAAATGAGGTATTGTTCATGGAAGTGGGTACCGCCACTTTCCCCCCCAATGCGGCAAGATGTTCGACAAACTCAAGGCCAGCATCACCCAGATAAAAGCCACTGTCGGTGTGTACATGCGTGATTTCAACCATCTCCGGTGCATCGATGGCTTCGCCCAGATCCACCAGGATAGACATGGCCATGCTCACCGCTTCACCCAGATGGCCGTCACGCATTTTCTTCTCGTCGTCGGTGAGATGCAATTGCGCCTCCTTTCAAACGCTATCCCATTACCACGACATCTTCTAAAGATCTATAAAAAAACAAAAGCGCGGAAATCAGCTCCACGCTTTTGTTATAAAATTTAAAGAATTATTTCAGTCCACCAAAGAGCGGGCCAGTTCCAAAGCATTATCCTTAACCCCTTCCGGCACCCCGGTGTGTATGCCACACCCACTGACATACAGTTCCCCTGATTTTCTGGCTAAATAATAGTCCACAACCCGATCAAAGGATGTAAACATACCTTCAGCATTTTCCTGATAGGGATCTTCCCCGGTGACCAGCAGACCGATGCGTTTCCCTTTCAATAAAGAAGTCCATCCCGGTTTATGGTAGTTGGTAACCAGGGAGTAGCCCCGATCGATAAGTGCCTTGATTTGGGCTGGAAAGCCCCAGAAATAGATCGGCGAGGCATACAGGATCACCTCGGATGCGATCATTTGTTCCATGATATCGATCGCATCGTCTTTTTGGACACAGGCAATCTCAGCGGGATTCTCGCCACATTTGTCGCATCCCAGACAGCCCCCAATAGACTTGTTGTTGAGATAGATGCGTTCTACCTCGTGGCCCAGCGATTTTAGCTCTTCCTCTACCCATCCCAGAACTGTTGCGGTATTTCCTTTCTTCCTGGCGCTACCCAAAAGTGCGGTAATTTGCATTGTCGAGTCTCCTATGAGGTTTTGAATATTTATTTTATTAAAGCTCCGCCTCAGCTTCTTTAATGGATTGATCCAATATGGATATCATCTCATCAATTTGTTCCTTTTTTATAA
>JASFIX010000094.1:0-9898 GCA_050122435.1 Desulfobacterales bacterium | reverse complement strand
GAGCCTTAATCGTGTAAGTTATTGAATTTATTATGGTGCCGAAGGCGAGACTCGAACTCGCACGGGGAAACCCCCACTAGACCCTGAACCTAGCGCGTCTACCAGTTCCGCCACTTCGGCACACACAAGGGTCATCAGATTAAAAAGGTGCTCAAGGGTTGCTTTAAATATCTTTTTTTACTATGCATGTCAAGGTTATACCCCAATTGATCGTAAACAAAATATAATTCTGCGATAAGGTTTTAAAATATTTAAAATCATATGAAAATTATCGACAATCTCGAAAGTATTACACAGCCATTTAAAAATGCCGTCATTACCATCGGCAATTTCGATGGAGTTCATATCGGACATCAGGCACTGTTTCATGAAGTCATTGAAAAAGCTGATGCCATTGACGGTACCTCAATTGCGATGACATTTGATCCCCACCCCATCCGGGTATTACAGAAAAACAATAACCCTCCCCTGATCACCTTGATTGAACAGAAGACCGAACTCATCGAGCGTTCCGGCATGGAGGTGCTTATCTGTATCCCTTTTACCAAGCAATTTGCTTCGCTGACGGCTGAAGATTTTATCAAAAGCTTACTGGTCGATAAAATCGGCATGAAGGCGATTATCGTTGGGGGAGATTATACATTTGGCAAAAACCGTGAAGGCAACCTGGCGGTTTTAAAATCCTTTGCCTCTCAATTGGGCTACGAAGTCATTGTCGCCGATTGGATCAAAGCAGCCCAGAATGTTTCTGATCGCATCAGCAGCACCAAAATTAGAGAACTGGTGATGACCGGTAACCTTGAACCGGCCAGCAAAATGCTCGGCCGCCATTATCAAATCCGAGGACGCGTCGTCAAAGGCCGTGACCGCGGTGGCAAACTTCTCGGAATCCCCACTGCCAATATCAATCTGCAGGATGAGCTCTGCCCCAAAACCGGGATTTATGCCGTAACCGTGGAATATAGCCATCGAATCTACAAAGGCGTTGCCAACATCGGGTACAGTCCCACCTTCGATGATAACGAATTCACGGTAGAAGTCCACCTGTTGGATTTCACCGAAAACATCTATGATGAAAAGATCCGGGTTAATTTTATTGAGCGTATTCGCGATGAAAAGAAATTTGCCGACATTTCCGAATTAAAAGAACAGATCAATCAGGACATCAAAGCAGCTGGCAAAATTCTTGCGGCGTACAACACTTTGCGGTTGAGCAGATAGGGTTTCTAACGTTCCGTCTAATTCGCATCCGGTTTATGAAAAATCATCTAATCATTTCTCTGGTGGTCGGCATTGCGCTTTCTGCGGCAGCACTTTATTTTGCGTTCCGCAATGTTCCGCTCAATGACCTGTTGCATTATCTCGGATCCATCAATTACCTCTGGACATTTCCGGCTGTTATCCTGGCTCTGATCAGTTTCTTTATCAGGGCACTGCGGTGGCAATTTATTTTGGCATCCAGCCATAAAATTGGAATCTGGCGTGCCTTCCATCCCTTGATGATCGGATTCATGATTAACTGCATCTTACCGGGAAGACTGGGTGAGTTCGCACGACCCGTAATTCTACAAAAAAACGAAAACGTACCCTTTGCCACCGGCATTGCCACTGTTGCTGCGGAACGCGTATTTGACGTGTTTGCTCTGGTTGTATTTGCGGTCATTACTTTTGCTGCGATTGATATTAATCCAAAAGTGGAAATCGTATTCGGCGAATTTAAACTGAATCACGCCACGCTGGAAGTCCTTTTAAGTCAAATTATACTGATGGGCATCCTTTTGATTGTCGGGATCATTGCGGTCAGCATTCCGTTCATCCGCCGTGCCATACATCGGGTCATTTTGACGCTCCCGGCCCTGGCTTTCTCCGCAACTGAAGAAACCAAAATAAAAATCAGAGACAGAGTATGCGCACCTTTGATTCGATTTGTTGACAACATTGCTGTGGGGTTTACGTTAATAAGGTATCCAAAAAAAATAATGCTGTGTGCGACATACTCGCTTCTGGTGTGGATCATTGCGGCCTTTTCCTATTATGTCTTCAGCCTGGGCAGCCCGGGGATTCATTTATCCTATACCGAAATGTTTGCGGTCATGGTTATCATTTGCCTGTTTGTGGCCCTGCCATCGGTTCCCGGTTTCTGGGGGGTGTGGGAGGCCGGTGGTGTATTTGCCATGTCTATATTCGGGATCCCGACTAATGCGGCTGCCGGTTTTACGTTGGCCAATCATGGCGTTCAAGTATTTCCGGTAATTATTGTGGGATTTATCTCAGCCATCATTACCAGTGTGAATATCTGGCAGGTCTCATATCAGAAGAAAACCGCCGAATCCCAAACGGGTTGAAACGATACCGACCTTTGTGCGATAATGGTTCGATTATGACGATACTTAAAATTCTCACATATCCGGATCAAACGCTCCGCCAACCCACCAGCGAACTGGACAACATCGACGGGGATGCACAAAAAATGATCGATCAAATGTCAGCCACCATGTATGACGCGCCCGGCGTCGGCCTGGCGGCTATCCAGGTGGGCTGGGATAAAAGCGTGCTTATCTATGATATCGCTGCTTCGGATCAGGATCAATCGTTGCAAGTCCTCATCAATCCACGCATCGTCGATCAGGAGGGTGAAATTCTTTCTGAAAACGAGGGCTGTCTCAGCGTTCCTGAATTCAGAGCGGATGTGAAACGTTTTTCATCGATCCTGGTGGAAGGCGTGGACCGCGAAGGTCGCCCGGTTGAATTGGAAGCCGAGGGCATGCTTGCAATCGTTCTGCAGCATGAAATCGATCATTTAAAGGGCAAATTATTTATTGATCATGTCAGCGCTTTAAAACGACAGCTTTATACGCGCCGCATGAAAAAGAAATTGCGCTCAAAGTGAATTCTTCGTTTACGATTATTTTTATGGGCACACCCGATTTTGCCGTCCCGGCCCTTCAGGCGCTGATCCATAACGGTTATCATGTTCCATTGGTCGTCACCCAGCCCGACCGGCCCAAAGGTCGCGGCCGCAAACTGGTTGCGCCCCCGGTTAAAATAACGGCGCTGGAACTGGGTCTGGAAGTGTTGCAACCGTCAACGCTCAAAGATGAAGATTTCAGGTCTCAGATCCGGCAGCTACGGCCCGATTTTTTCGTCGTACTTGCCTTTGGTCACATACTTTCAGAAAATATCCTCCAGCTTCCCAGGTTGGGAACCATCAATATCCACGCCTCTTTACTACCAAAGTACCGTGGTCCGGCACCGATCCAATGGGCCATTATTAATGGAGAGTCGCAAACCGGCATCACCACCATGCTGATGGACAAAGGGGTTGACACCGGAGATATCCTGCTCAGCCAAAAAGAACCCATCCTTCCTGAAGATACGGCCGCCACCTTGCATAATCGCCTGGCAGCCTGCGGTGCCGATCTACTTGTAAAAACCCTGCGAGGATTTGCTTCTGAATCTATAAAACCGATCCCACAGGATCACCATAAAGCCACCTATGCGCCTCTATTAAAAAAGCAGGATGGTCATATCCGCTGGCAAAAATCAGCTGACGAACTGGATGCCTTTATTCGCGGCATGACACCTTGGCCGGGGGCTTTTACCTTTCACAAAAAAAATCGCCTTAGAATATTAAAAGCCGCTCCGATTCCAGAAAATCTAACTGAACCCGCCGGAACCATTCTCGAAACCTTTCCCGACGAATTGTGCGTAGCCACGGGCAAAGGTGTATTATCCATCTCAGAAATTCAAGGACCTTCCGGAAAGCGGCTAGGTGTTGCGGATTTTCTTCGAGGATACAAGCTTCCACCGGGAACCGTTCTAACTTAATGTCATGCCCCACGATCCACGTAAAACCGCTTTAGATGCATTAAACACGTTAAGCAGAGGCAAAAAAACCCTGGACGGCATTCTGCGTGATATTCCCCAACATGACAGGTACCTTTCCAGAAGAGATCGGGCGCTGTTTGCGGCCATGGTTTTCGGTGTTTTAAGATGGCGCAATCGACTGGATCACATTATTCTCCATTTTTCAAAGACCCCTATTCAAAAAATTGAGCCCGCAGTTTTAAATATCCTGCGTCTGGGATTGTTCCAGATAATCTATCTGGATCGCGTCCCCGACTCAGCGGCTGTTAACACCTCGGTTGAGATGACCAAGCAGATCGGCGCTTACCGGGCCACCGGATTCGTCAATGCGTTGCTGCGCAAATCGGCTAAAAATTACAGCGATGTTCATTTCCCTGCATTCGAAAATGATCCGATCGCTTTTTTATCGGCCGGCCAATCATTGCCCGGCTGGCTGGCAAAACGCTGGCTAAAACGTTTCGACAAAGAATCGCTCACGACCCTGTGCAACACGATCAACTCCGTGCCCCCCATTACCATCCGGACAAATACCCTTAAAACAATACGGGAACAGTTGATCGTATCCCTTGCAGACGAGGTAGAACGCCTTGAACCCACAGCCACAGCGCCCGATGGGGTCAGATTGTTTAACCCGAAACAATCCATTTCTGATCTGACTGCATTTAACAACGGGTGGTTTCAGGTCCAAGACGAAGCGGCCCAGCTCGTCTCGTTGCTGCTTAATCCGCAGCCGGGAGAATCGGTACTGGATGCCTGCGCCGGGCTCGGTGGTAAAACAGCTCACCTTGCCCAGCTCATGCTAAACAAAGGCAGTATAATCGCCATGGACAAAAATGAAAAGAAACTCCAGCAGCTTGATTCTGAAATGCAGCGGCTCGGTGTATCCATTGTATGCACAACCAGCTATGATTTGAATTTACCTTTGGACCTCAAACTGCAGGGGAACTTTGACCGAATTCTGCTGGATGCCCCCTGCTCCGGCCTGGGGGTGCTGCGGCGCAATCCGGATATTAAATGGAAATCAAGCGAAACGGATCTCAAGCGTCATGCCGGCGTTCAGAAACGATTTCTTGAAAATCTGGCCCCGCTGGTTAAATTCAACGGCATTCTGGTTTATGCGGTCTGCAGTATTGAGCCCGAAGAAAACGAAGCCATTATTACCCCCTTTTTGAAAAAACACCCGGAATTTGTTATAGATAAGAATCTGGGAAAACTGCCTGAAACCTTACATTCAATGGTTGAGCCCGCAGCCGGGTTTAAAACCCTACCCCTGCTTAACCATATGGATGGCTTTTATTTCGTGCGTCTAAAAAGAATAAAGTGATTGCAAAAATTGCTAAAATAATCGGTGTGGCGTTCGCATTTGTGGTGGTGGCCGGAATCAGTGCCTATCTCTCCCTTACGCTGATCATCAAGAGTGAAGATACGGTTATTGTTCCGGATCTTGAGGGCAAAGATGTCGTATATGCCCTTGAATTGCTGACCGAACTGGAGCTCAACACCAAAGTAAAAGGATCAGAATACACAATCGATATCCCTAAAAATCATGTGGTCTTTCAGGAACCGCAGCCGGGCTCGGAAATTAAAAAGGGCCGGGATGTCAAGATTATCATATCCAAAGGCCCCAAAACCGTATCCATGCCGAATCTAATTGCACTTTCGATGCAGCAGGCCAATATAATTCTAGAAGAAAACGGCATGTGCCGCGGAGAGCTGTCCCGCACTTACAACACAGAAATAGAAAAAGACAACATTATTGCTCAGGTTCCTACTGCAGGTGCCATTATCGTCAGAGGTGCATGCATCAATCTTCTGTTGAGCAAGGGTCCCCGTCCCGGCGCATTTAAAATGCCTGATCTTGCCGGATTAACGCTTGAGGATGCATTGCAATCAATTGAAAAGATTAATCTAACCATTGGCAAACTAAAATCCGCCTATCAGCAAAGCAAGCCTCGCAATATCATTGTGGAACAGGAACCCGCATCCGGCCAACGGGTCATCATCGGCAGCCCGGTCAGTCTGCTGATAAACCGCAAACCCCAGAAAACAAAATCGGGACAATTATACGGACAGGCAGCCGGCAGCCTATTCAATTATCGTTTGGATAATGGTTTTTTAAATCGTCACATCCGCGTCAGCCTAAACAGCGCCGGGTTTACAAATGATCTCTTTGATGACTTTGTCAAGGCCGGTGAGGAGATCTGGCTGTTGATACCACGGGATAAGGAGGCCACTTTATTTTTATTTGAAAATGATCGCCTGGTTAAGACACAGACCTACGATGCGTACTAGAATGATGTGTCAGGTTTCAGGTGTCAGGCATATAGTTGGTCGCTCATAGCTCCTAGTTCATAGGCTTGAAAGCTGGGAAGCTTGGATGCTGGGATGATCAGTTTCCCGGCATCTGGGCTTTATCGCCTTCTGGCCCAATTACGGTTAACTCGCAACGCGGAACACGTAACTCGATAAACGGAGAAAAAACTATGAAACTGATTGCGCCATCGATACTTTCAGCGGATTTCTCAAAGCTTGGTGATGAAATCAAAGCCGTCGAAGATGCCGGTGCAGACTGGATCCATGCCGACGTCATGGACGGTCATTTTGTCCCCAACATTACCATCGGACCGCTTATCGTCGAAGCGGTGAAGTGCGTTACGGATCTTCCGATCGATGTGCACCTGATGATCGAAAATCCCGATAACTATATCTCCGCCTTTGCCGATGCCGGAGCCTCACATATTTCAGTTCAGGTTGAAACCTGCATCCATCTCAACCGCACGATTCAGCTAATTAAGGATTGCGGCGCAAATGCAGGGGTTGTCCTAAATCCCTCTACGCCGCTGGCCAGCCTTGAGTGGGTCCTTGAAGATGTCGACTATGTCCTGATTATGAGTGTCAACCCCGGATTTGGCGGTCAGGCGTTCATCCCCAGCAGCCTTGACAAAATCAAAGCATTACGCCAGCAGATTCGGGATCGGGGACTATCGGTTTTAATTGAAGTAGACGGAGGGGTAAACGAAAAAACCATTGCCGAAATCGCTTCTGCCGGTACGGATATATTTGTAGCCGGTTCGGCTATTTTCGGCGGCAATGACTACAACAAAACCATTCAAAGTTTCCGAAAGAAAATAAGCGAGCATTAGGCTTTAACAGCTCGCATGATTCAACCTCAAATTCCCGGCAATTGGTCTGAATTATTTATTTCAGATCTCGCCGCCGCAGGCTTACCTCACCAAAGCTTACCCATCAAATAAAACAGGCAGGGATTATTCTTACCCTGCCCGTGTAAGCTTGAAAACAAGATTTTAAAGCCTCAGTGATTACGAAGGATTTTTCCCCAGAAAAACACTGCACCATTTGTAAACCCGCGCCCAGGCACTGCGGCGTTCTCCGGATTGACGCCGCTCTTTGCCTCTGCGGCGTTCCTCTCCTCCGTCGGTAAAGTAATCCAGGCTGTATCGATTACGCTTGTCTTCACCACTGCGCCGATCAACCAGCGAGCGTCTCATGGGGGATTTTGTGATTGCTTTTTTGGCTTCAGCTTCTTTTATGTTGTCAATATTTTCCATGGCACATTATTCAAATTGAATATCGGGGGGGGAAGATTTCAACTCCATAATGGCCCGCTATCTTGTAAGCCACTATAAAATATACAAAATATTTTGTCAAATCCTACCATAAAAAATGAATCAAAATCATTATAGTGGACAAAAGAAGCATAACGTAATAATCTTATACCTAAGTTGATCTTTACCAATTTTAAAATGTATTTGTAAAAAGCACTGATGGAAGGAAAAAGCGCACTAATACAGGGCCTGCCCCTTATCACCGTAATTTTAGCACTGCTTCTTTTTATTATTTTCCGAGTGGTATCCCGCTTTAAAAAGCAGGCCCTTAGAGATGCCGGCGGAAAAAATCTGCCCAATTTCCAGGTGGAAGTCACCGCTAAAGAAGATCAACCCGAACGAATTCAGCTTAAATGCCCTGCATTAATCGATAAATCTAAAGGCGTCATGAAGGTCGGCATCAAAGAACTCACTACAAATGGCGCTTTTATTACCTGCCCCAATCCATTTCCGATCGGCGAATCTTTTCCGCTAAAGATATTATTAAATGATCTCAACCCGCATACTTTCAACGCCGAGGTGGTATGGAATAATCAAAACGTTCTCGAAGAAGAAATCGTGATCCGAGGAATGAAAGTCCGGTTTTTAAAATTGTCTGAAAGTGATCGCAATATGATTAATGAGATTATTTCAGTCCATTTGCAGACAAAAGTATTTCTCTAATTTTTCCTTTCGATTTACCATCCCGCTAACAATTTAAAATCTTTCTTGACATCCATTTAGATCGGCATTAAATTATGACTGACCGGTCGGTCAATAATTTTTATTATTCAAGAGATTATTTTATTTATTTTATATCTTTTAATATATCAATTGACTGGTTAGTCTAAGAAAGGCATTAAATTGGCTGACATCATCAAACAAAAAGCAAAGAGAAAAGACCAGATTATCGAAGCTGCCGCTCAAATATTTGCGCAAAAGGGCTATTCCGGTGCGATAATGGCGGATATCGCTATTCAGGCCAATATCGGCAAGGGTACCATATATGAGTATTTCAAAAGCAAGGAAGACCTATTTTTTGCGGTATTTGAATGGTTTCAAAAAAAAACCGAAAAAGCCGCCACGGTTGGAATTTCTTCTCTTGGAGGCAGTGCCACCGATCGCCTGAAGGTTTTAAATAGTACGCTGATGGAATTATGGGATGAGATCAAAGATGTCTTTGTACTGGTTATGGAATTTTGGGCAGCCTCCTCTTCGGCTCAAAGGCGCCAGAGATTTAAAGGCGCATTTAAAGAGCTCTATAATGATTACCGTAAAATTGTTTCTTCCTTAATCCAGGAAGGCGTCAATAGCGGAGAATTCCGCTCGGATATCAAGCCGGAACCGGTGGCAGCGGCATTGGTCGGAACCTGGGATGCCCTGTTCCTGCAAGCCTGGTTTGACGACAGTTTTGATCCCGCAGCGACCGCAAATGATTTTTTAGATACGGTGCTGCGTGGATTGGAACGCTAAACTGAGCGTAAAAAATTTTAAATTCATCGGGAAAAGAAATGACTAAACAACCGCTTGTATCAATAAATTTGATATTAATGGCTATTCTGACGCTTACAACACCCTGCCCTGCCCTCGATGCCAATGAAATTGTCAGATACGGCTTTGACTACTGGCGCGGCAAGGCATCCGTCGGGACCGTCCAGATGCTGATTCATCACGAAGACTGGGAGCGACGCATGACCATAAAAGCCTGGACCCGGGGTCAAAAAGACAGTCTGTTCTATATTTCCGCCCCGCCAAAGGATTATGGAAACGGTACGTTGAAAAGAGGCCGGGAAATGTGGCTTTTCAACCCAAAAGTCAACCGGGTGATCAAGGTTCCACCCTCAATGATGAGCCAGTCCTGGATGGGATCGGATTTTTCCAACAATGACCTGGCCAAATCAGACAGCTTGCTGCTGGATTACGACCACTCAATCAGCGGTACCGAAACGCATGAAGGTAAAAAAGTCTATGTCATCAAATCCATGCCCAAGCCCAATGCGCCGGTGGTGTGGGGCATGCAGCGTCTTAAAATCCGCGAAGATCACATATGGTTGAGCGAAGAATTCTTTGATGAGGATCTCCAACCGGTCAAGATTATGAGCGCCATGGAAATCCAGATGCTGGGCGGCAAGCTATTCCCGAAAGTGTGGCGAATGCGAAAGGTTGATGAAACCGACCGTTATACGCAACTCACCTATGAGTCTCTGGAATTCAAATCCAGTTTGCCGGACCGGTTGTTTACCCTGAGCAGCCTGAAACAAAGCAGGAGGTAACCCCTTGTCGATCGAAAGCAAAATGGCCTGGCGAAATATCTGGCGCAACCCCCGGCGTACAGTTCTCACCATTTGCGCCATCACTTTTGCCAGTATTTTACTGGTTTTTATGCTGTCTTTTCAGTTCGGCAGTTATGAAACCATGATAAACAC
>JASFIX010000093.1:0-9963 GCA_050122435.1 Desulfobacterales bacterium | reverse complement strand
ACCAACAGACCACACATACGCCGCTGCATTGTGAAACCATAACAAAAGCGGTGCGTATCAATGTCGGAAAACGTTTGCATGCAGAAGACCACGGTGATGCGGATGTTAGAGAAAGAATTGACATCGAAAACCTGCCCACTGAGAAGGAATTGCTGAAGGCTAAAAACAAGAAGAGAATCCCCTTTTTTTCTTATGCATCAGAAGAGCGCTTCCAAGACCTGTTTCCGGCGCTACGCGAAGATGCACAGCTTAACAGTATCTATGTGGTTCTAATGGTGCTCAGCACCATGCTGGCTACCGTCGGGCTTTATTTGAGCAGCGCCTCTGTGATCATCGGGGCCATGTTGTTGGCGCCCCTGATGTCGCCCATCGTTTCCCTGTCCATGGGCATCCTGCGGGGCAATATCGAACTCTTTAGAAAATCGATCGGAAAAATCATCATTGGTGTATTTATCGCCTTGCTGTCATCCGCACTGATTACATTTTTATTTCCCTATAAACCGATTACGGATGAAATGCTGGCCCGGCTGAATCCGACCTTGCTGGATCTTGCCGTGGCTATCATTTCAGGGATCGCCGCGGCCTATTCCAAGTCGTTCAGGGAAATTATCCAGAGCCTGGCCGGGGTTGCAATTGCCGTGGCACTGGTGCCGCCGCTGGCCGTTGCCGGAATCGGCATCGGGCGCATGGATTTCTATTTTTTCTTCCAGGCTTTTTTGCTTTTTTCAACCAATCTCGTCGGAATTATTATCGCGGCCACCTTTACCTTCCGGGTATTGGGTTTTTCAGCAGTGGTGCGCAGCAAAGCCAGCCTTGTTGTCGTCTTTGTCTTCCTGGCGCTGATTTCGATCCCCCTCTATTTATCCTTTTCCCGCATCGTGGAAGATCGCGTATTCGAACATAGCCTGCGGCAAGAACGCTTTTTAGTGAATGAAAAATATCTTATCATTATTAGAGCATCAATCATCTGGCGCGGAGATAAGCGCATCGTTCTGATGGACGTATTGGCCAGGGAACCGCTCACCCGTAAGGATCTGAATGCATTTAAAAAGAAAATTCAAACCAATTTTAACAAAAAGTTGATCATTCGACTCAAAACATTTTACATCCCTTAAGGTTGCCATGAAAAATTTGGTTTATCTTTCGATCCTGTTATCCCTGGTCTTCTGGCTGAATGGGTGCGATCGGAAACCGGCCATTGAGCCTTCCGGTAAAACAATCAAGGTCGGCATCATCGCGCCCTTTAGCGGCCCCGTTCTCGCCTATGGGAAGGAAGGTCTGGAAGGAATAGAAACCATCAGACAATTGCAGCCTTATCTTCAAAATGGCGATCGCATCGAGCTGGTTGTAGAAGATGATAAGAACGACCCCGTGCTGACTGTCGAGCGGCTAAAGAAATTGGTCGAGAAAGACCGGGTATCTGCCATAATGACATTTTCAAGCAGCAAGCCGGTCCTGGCAATGGCCAAAGTCGTAGATAAACATAAGACACCGATTCTGGCCGCTCTCGCCACCCATCCGGGTATCACCAAAGGCAATGGTTTTATCAGTCAGATAGGTTTCGACGATGATTTTCAGGGGACCGTTGCGGCGTTGTTTGTCAGAGACGACTTGCTCATCGATACAGTTGCCGTATTCAACAACCCGACCAGTATTTACTCCAGCCATCTGGCGGCTGAATTTGAACGTAAGTTCAAATCCATCGGCGGTGAAATTACAGATACAATCGCTTTAACTGAAGAAACTGCCGACTTACCCGAAGTGATAAAAGGCGTTTACGATCATGCCCCGGAACTTCTTTATCTCCCCATCAACGTAAAGGATGTGATGAGAGTCGTTCGCGAGGTCCGCAAACTGCGCTGGAAACCCGAAATGATGGGGGGGGATGGATTATTATCGACGATGCTCGCGCAACACATAGAAGAAATCGACCTGGTAGAGGGTATGCTGGCCACTGATTCATTCGCTCACCGCATGCCGTTAACCCCTTTCGGGAAGCAGACATCAGAGATGTACGATAAAATGCATGAGGATCCTGCAACGGCGCACGTCGCCCTTGGCGCTGAAGGATATGCGCTTTTGCTCGACGCAATGAACCGCTGCAGCGATCCCGCTGACCGGGATTGCATCAACAGGCAAATCCGTTCAACGACTAATTTTATGGGTATAATCGGCTATATTACGATCGGGCCGGACGGCAAATCCCGGCGCCCGCTTTGTATCAGTTCCATTCAGGGCGGTAGGGCGAAATTTCTCTTCAAAGTCTATTAGAATAACTAATGCGATGTGCCACACTGTTTCAATCAAGAACAAAGTCTTGGCTTCTGTCTTGACACAGATTGGCGGCGTGTTATCATAAGCTCTTGTCTACGATCGTTCCTTAACATTCAAAAAAAAGTTTGAGATTCGATTATGTTTGAAAACTTAGATCCTACCTTGCTCGCGCGTATACAATTTGCCTTTACAGTCTCCTTTCACATTCTTTTTCCGGCCTTCACCATCGGGCTGGCCAGCTGGCTGGCAGTATTAGAGTGGCGCTGGCTCAAGACCGGCCGGCAGATCTACGCCGACGTCTATCGCATGTGGGTCAAAATTTTTGCCGTCACCTTCGGCATGGGCGTGGTATCCGGCGTGGTCATGGCGTTTCAGTTCGGCACCAACTGGTCGCGATTTGCAGACGCCGGCGGCAGCGTGCTGGGGCCATTGCTGGGTTATGAAGTGCTGACCGCCTTCTTTTTAGAGGCTTCATTTCTGGGGGTGATGCTGTTCGGCTGGAACCGCGTCAGTCCCAAGATGCATTTTGCATCAACGGTCATCGTTGCTGTGGGAACCCTGATTTCGGCCTTCTGGATTCTGTCGGCCAACAGCTGGATGCAGACTCCCCAGGGCTTCCGGGTGGGTGCCGATGGTTTGCTATATCCCACCAGCTGGCTGCAGGTAATCTTCAACCCCTCTTTCCCCTTTCGGTTTGTGCACATGATCACCGCCGCCTACCTGACAACCGCTTTTACGGTGGCCGGCATCGGCGCATTCTACCTGTGGCAGCAGCGCCATGTGCATCACGCCAGGGTGATGTTCGGTATGGCCATGATCATGGCCATTTTCGTGGCCCCCTTGCAGCTGCTGTTCGGCGACCTTCACGGGCTCAACACTTTTAAGCATCAGCCTGCCAAGGTGGCCGCCATGGAAGGCCTCTGGGAAACCCGCCAAGGCGCACCCCTGGTTCTTTTCGGCTGGCCGGATCAGGAAGAAGAGACTACTAAATATGCGATTGAGATTCCTAAAATGTCGAGCCTGATCCTCACCCACGACCTCAACGGAGAGGTCAAAGGGCTCAAAGAGTGGCCCCGGCAGGACCGGCCGCCGGCGGTCTGGGTTTTCTGGGCCTTTCGCATCATGGTGGGCCTCGGTATGCTGATGATTGCAACCGGTGTGATCGCAATCGTGCTTCACTTTAAAAAACGGCTGTTCGACACCCGCTGGTTTCAGTATTGGTGTATGGCATTGACGCCGGCCGGATTTGTCTCTGTGCTGGCCGGCTGGTTCGTCACCGAAGTCGGCCGCCAGCCCTGGATCGTCCAGGACCTGATGCGCACCCAGGATGCCACTTCCCCGGTAATGGGGACATCCATAGCCATATCCCTGACTGCGTTTATTATCGTTTATGTTTTTGTATTCGGCGCCGGCAGTTATTATATCTTGAAACTAATCGGTAAAGGCCCCGAAGAAGCCGAAGCGGCTTACGGTGATCACGGCATCGAAAAACCGCCGATCGTCACGGAATTACCCAGGATAAAGGAAGAATAACATGTTTAGCTTTGAAAGTTTCGTAGATTTGCCGCTGATCTGGTACTGTCTTATCGCCATTGCCATTTTTCTGTATATTCTGCTGGACGGATTTGACCTGGGGGTGGGCGTTCTTTTTCCGTTTGCCCCCACGGATCAGTGTCGCGATCGCATGATGAATTCCATAGCCCCTTTCTGGGACGGCAATGAAACCTGGTTGATTCTGGGAGGCGGTGGCCTGTTTGCCGCATTTCCGCTGGCTTACGCGGTTATGATGCCGGCCCTGTATATCCCGGTGATCATTATGCTGCTGGGCCTTATTTTCCGGGGGGTGGCATTTGAGTTTCGTTTCAAAGCCACCGACAAATCCCGCCGCATCTGGGATGACGCCTTTCATTTTGGCTCTCTGGTAGCGGCTTTCATGCAGGGGGTGATTATCGGCGCTATCGTGCAGGGCATCAAAGTCGAAGGCCGCAGCTATGCCGGCGGAGCATTCGACTGGCTGGATGCTTACAGTGTCATGACCGGAGTGGCGGTAGTCTTCGGCTATGCCTTGCTGGGGGGTACCTGGCTGGTGATGAAAACCGATGGTGAAACCCAGCTCTGGGCCCGCAAGTGCGCCTGCTATGTGATCGGTTACGTGGCGGCATTCCTGGCGATTGTCAGCATCAGCATGCCGATCATGAATGCGGATATCCGAACGCTGTGGTTCAGCATGCCCAACTTCGTTTTCCTTGTGCCCATACCGGTTGCCAGTCTGGTCATGTTAATCCTCATCTGGCGGGATCTGCACGCCGGCAAGGAATTACGCCCCTTCTTACTGAGCTTCGGGGTATTTCTGACGGGCTATCTGGGCATCGCCATCAGCATGTGGCCGTATATCGTGCCCTTCGAAATTACCTTCCGCCAGGCGGCGGCTGCGCCTGAATCGCAGTCGCTGCTGCTGGTCGGCACGGTTGTTATGCTGCCGCTGATTCTGGCCTACGTCGGCTTCTGCTACTATATCTTCCGGGGAAAAGCGTCCCATGAAAGCGCTTACTGACAAACAGCGGCAATGGTTGTGGTTTGCGGCCCTGTGGTGCGGGGGACTGATCGCTGTTTTTCTGCTGTCCTATCTGGCCCGCTGGCTGATTTCGATCACTTAGGTCGATGCAGATAAATATGTTTTACGGTTATGCAGAAAGCCCAAGTTAAGCTCTTTAAACCACGAAGAGCACGAAGGACACAAAGAGGGATTTTAAATTTATTCTATTCTGCCCTTGTGGTCTTCGTGTTCTTCGTGGTGAGATAATTATCGGTCGTATTCAACTTGAGATTTCCAGATAAGCACATAAGTTTTTTTTCATTGATTTATCTTACGAATGAACTCTGCAATCGATTGGCCGATTTCATCCGGTGAATCCTCCTGGATGAAGTGTTTGCCCTTAACTGTCACTTCTTCCTGATTGGGCCAAGTTCTACAGAAATCACACGCCCGGTCCACCAAAATTGAGCCTGGTTCGGCATTTATAAATAATTTGGGTATATCAGATTTGGAGAGCCATTCACTATAGGCTGCTACAATTTCCACGACCTCTTTGGGTTCCCCTTCTATGGGGATCTGGCGCGGCCAGGATAGGGTCGGGCGTCGATCTTCACCGGGATTAAGAAAAGGGCGGCGGTAAACATCCATTTCAGACGGAGTCATCTTGCGCAGCACCGCATTGGGCAGCACCAGCTCGACGAAATAATTTTTATCCAGAATCATCTCCTCACCGGCAGGGGAGCGGAATCCCTGAAAAATCTTGCGCGCGTCTTCCGGCCAATCACTCCATTGATAATGAAAAAGTATGGCCTCCATATAAACAAGACCTTTCACTTTGTCGGGATGTCGATAAGTCCAATCGAAGCCCAGCGCCGATCCCCAGTCATGAATAACGAACACCACGTTCTCGGTTACACCGATCTCTTCCAATAATGCGTCCAGATATTTCCGGTGCTCGATGAAAGAATATGAATCCGGCCCACTGTTTTTAAGCTTATCCGAGTCTCCCATTCCGATTAGATCCGGAGCAACACATCTACCCAATGTGCTTAGATGGGGAATAATATTGCGCCACAGATAAGAGGAAGTGGGATTGCCATGCAGCAGGACAATTGGATCACCAGACCCTTCATCCACGTAGCTCATGGTGTAATCTAAGACTTGCGCAGTCTTTTTTTTATATCTCTCTTCGGCTGAAATCATGATTGCTCCTTTTGGGTCTTATTTGATTTGATCCTGTTAAATTCGAACTCGGAATGTCACTGGGAAAGTGGATGTTCGGGTATCCCTGCAACGCGCAACCCATCGATCCAGTGCTCCAGGTGCGCTGAATCTTTGTAAAAAATCACGCTCCGTACGTAATCCAGATTATACCAGGGCCATATATTTAATATCCCCTCTGCGTCCTGTCCGGCCTGTTTCAGCCGGCCCAGTTTGATTTTCGCCATAATTGAACCCATAAGGGCCCAAACCACCCCCACCGTAAAGCCTGCTTTTTGGCTTTTTTCAATATGTTTCTTCGCAAGGGCCAGAGATTCATCATAACGGCCGACCCAATAGTATGCATACAGGGTGTGTGTCAGAAAATAGAGTGGCGCATGCGGGTGCAGCCGCATCGCCGTTTCACACATTTTAACAGCTTCTTCAAAATGTCCGGCGTAAATCAGGACTTCCCCAAATAACATATGTGCCTCGGCCACGTTTGGACCAAGGGTGACGGCTTTCCTCCCTGCCTCAACTGCTTTTTCATGGTCTCCCTGGATCATATGGATGTGTGACAAAAGCGAATGAAGCATGGGATTTTTATCATTCATTGCCAGGGATTTTTTTGCCTGTTCGAAAGAGAGTCTTAAAGAGTTATTGCTAGAATCCGTGTAGCCAAATTGGGCGTCAATTTTATGTGTCCAGGCCAGCATTCTTGCAGGGAACGCATAGCCGGGGTCAATCTTTGCCGCTTTATTAAAAAACTCCCGCGATTGAGCCATATCTTCTTTTCCAAATTTATAAAAAATGCTCAGTCCCTTAACTGCATAACCCCAGGCTTCAAAATTACGCGTGGAACCAAGCGATATCTTGGCCTGTTCACCGTGGGTCAACTCCACCTGGAGTGCAAACGCAACTGCCCGAGTGATTTCATCGAACAGACTAAAAAGGTCTTCCAGGTCCCGGTCGTAACGCTCCGACCACATATGCCCGCCTGTCAGGGCATCGATGAGCTGGGCGGTTATTCTGACCTTATCTCCAGATTTCATGACACTGCCTTCCAATACATATCGAACGCCTAACTCTTCGCTGATCTGTTGGACTTTAACGGGTTTTCCCTTGTAGGTGAATGATGAGTTGCGGGCGATGACAAATATTTGCGGGATGCAAGAAAGGGCGCTGATGATGTTTTCACTGATTCCATCTCCAAGGTAATCCTGCGAGGGATCACCGCTCATATTGTCGAAGGGAAGCACGACAATAGATGGTTTTTCAGGTAATGGAAAGGCCATTTTTTCAACGGAGGCAGGCTCCACTCGATGCGCCGTCACCCCCGGATGGGAGAAAACGCAGTAAAACGGCGCACTGCACCGCGTCCACTACACTGGCAAACTCCGCCAGCATGTTGTCGCCCGGTGAATCCACCACCCTTCCCCGATGGTTCGCTATAAGAGCGGTCATCGCCTCCTTGTAAGCCGTCAAAGTCCGGATGGTGCTGACCTCATCCTCACCCATCAGGTGACTGTAACCCTCAACATCCGCACTGAAAATGGCGGCAAGTTTTCGTTTAACTGTCTGTACCTGGGTTGTCATTTTGATGCCTTTTCATTTACTACAGTGCACACAATGAATAGAGGCTTTTTTATGCATTTTAGAAAACCCGCCCACCTCGCGAGCCCAGCCGGATTCCGTTTGTTGGAAGGCGGTCCTTGAAATCGCGCAGGCGGGCAGGCAGAAGTAAGAGAACAAAATTGAATTGATCCTGTTGATCCTGTCAAACCTAAATTTCTTTAAAGTCTGCTGCCTTGCAGGAAACGCCGATTTCATTTACCTTCTCACAAAAATCTTCCATCATGCGATTCAGCTCCGGTTGATGTTCGTCGTGATACAGCAAAAACATGGTCGCCATCTTCCGATTCGCCGGAGAGATCTTCTGCTTTTTTAACCCCAGCTTATTCGCCAGCGGTCTCAGATCATCGATAATCTCGCCCACATCTTGATAACGCTCACTCATTTCTCGAGCGCAGGCTTTGAGGATAAATTTTCTGAGCATTTTGGGTAAATCCGGCACGATCTCTGCCGGATCCGGTATGTCCTGCTTCAGACGTAAATCCATTACTTCCCAGGCATCTTCTTCAGGAAAAGGCCTTTGGCCGGTCAACATTTCGTATGCCGTCAATCCCAGGGCAAAGATGTCGGTTCTGACATCGACCGGTAGGCAATCAATTTGCTCTGGAGACATGTAAAAGGGGGTTCCAGTAAATAAATTCTCGGAACCGCAGGGACCGGCCAGTCCAAAATCAAGAATTTTAATCTTTTCGTTAGGCAAAATAAAAATATTGCCCGGTTTAATATCCTGATGCACTACATTTTTTGAATGCGCATACTGCAAACCGGCACATATTTGCAGGAGATAATTAACAACCTTCAGAGGGGGCAATTTGAGCATGCGTTTGAGAAGAGCTCTGAGAGACATGCCTTCGAGGGGTTCCATTACAATAAACAGTGTCTGAAAGCGTTCTTCGAAATCGAAGACATGAACGATATTTTCATGGTTGAATTTTGCGATCGTTTTGGCTTCGTTTCTAAAATCTTGGATAAAGTCAGATCGCATCGCCAAATCATGTTTCATCATTTTGACCGCCACCGGCATGCCAAGGGCCTCGTGGACACCCCGGTAAACAATGCTGTACCCCCCTTTCCCGATGATGTCTGTGATCACATATTTTCCGATTTTTCTTTCGGCAGTTAGCGGTCGGGTTTCAAACCAATTGGCGATAAGATCCGTTAAAAAACTTCGAAGTTCAGGATATGTTTGAGATATTTTATCAAATTGGGTCTTTTCCAGGCACCACAAATGCATATCTGTCTCGGCGTCTACATGGGCACTGCGCGGTTCACCGGTAATAAGCGCCATTTCTCCGACAACATCACCGGCCTGCATACGAACGACAGGAATCAGCTCTCCGTCTTTTTCGACATTGACCACACAGGTACCTTTTTGAATGATGAAGCAAGTATTTCCGGGTTCCCCCTGGGTGATAAAGCGTTGACCAGCCGTTACATGTTGAAACATGATACAATTTAACAATGGACAAACCGCATCACGGGAGATGGATTTCAACAAATCGGTATTGCGGAAAAATTGGTATTCGGATGCCATCGGTTTTTTTTTGTCATGGTGGTCTTCTTCCGTTTCTATGAAGAGCCCATTGGCGACTTGAGTGGACTTTAATTCAGCACCCAGTTTATGATAAATGCCCTTTTCCCGATCTTTAAGAAGCCATTTTGTCTGACCCTCGAACAGTTCCCATGATTTTCTATCCCTGTTAAATGAGCTCAAATAAAAATTTGTAGCAGGCTCGATCTTCTTTTCGGTCCGGATCCCCACCCCATGCGGGCTGCGATTTATCAGATCAACAAATAACTTCTTCGGCAGACGGGTAGGGTTCGTTCCCAAAACATTGGCGCCTTCTTCCAGAAAGAGTATCCCGACATCGGGTGGATCCAGATCAATTCTTTGGCTGCGCCTGCGAGATTTCTGCACGTTCATCGGAAATTCCTTCTAACCATTTTGTTTGTCCAAAAAATCATAATTCAGAAAGATCCGCTGCTTTTAAGTCGATGCCAAGTTCCTTGGCTTGAGCCCGAAGGCTCTCCATTAATTGCTCGACTGCCGGTTGCTGGTTTTCTTTATAAACCATAAACAGGCTGGTCATATTCATTTTTTCATCTGCAGGTTGTTTGCTGCCAATACCCAACTCGCCGGCCAAGCGGTTAAGGTCGTCTAAAGCCTGTTTTACCGTCTTATATCGTTGCTCGGGATCCTGTTGGCAGGCCTTAAAGATAAATTGACGTAATGGTTCCGGCATATCGGGCACCAGATCTGCCGGGTCCGGTATGCCGCAATTGAGATGCAAATCCATTAGCTTCTGAGGATCCGTTTCCTG
>JASFIX010000092.1:0-10002 GCA_050122435.1 Desulfobacterales bacterium | reverse complement strand
GCGTGCAGACGTTTCAGGGGCGTCAAGGCGCCAATACGGATATCCCCATTATCCTGCCGGATATAGTCCATGTCCGCTAATCGTTTAATATTGACGAGAACCGGCGGGCATTCGACCCGATGCTTCATGTTCACCAGCAGGTCAGTCCCACCCGCGAGGATTTTGGCAGCCGGCTCTTTTTGCAGAATGGCCACGGCCGCTTTAAGATCTTCTGGCTCAAAATAATCAAATTTTGGTAATCTCACAACTGCCCCCTTTTTATCAATGCTGAAACAAGCCCGCCTTCTATGTCGGCAGAAAAGCCGGGAATTATATGCTGGCCCTGAACACCGCCGGAGATCTGAATTCGATAGATATATTTCATATTATGAAACCATGTTTCATATTTTTATTATGTTTATTACGATCTGGCACTTTCTGTCAAGTATAAATTTAATTATAAAATTTGCTTGAATTGGTAATTATGAATTTTTATATTGACCTTATAAAGAATCATGGTATAAATTTCATCTAATAAAATTTATATTCACGATATGAAACAACATAAAGATAAAAATTCGATTTATAAAGTGCAGGCGCTGGAGCGAGCTCTCGATATTTTAGATTGTTTCAGCTTTCAGGACAGAGCATTGAGCCTGACTGATGTGGTTCAGCGTACCGGCCTAAACAAGACAACCGTCAAACGCCTGATCTCCAACCTTACCACCCGCGGCTATCTCCAGCAAGACCCCCAGTCAAAAAAATATCAGCTGGGGATGCGTCTTTTTGAACTGGGCGGCATTGTGTTTTCTTCATTTTCCTTGCGCCAGGCAGCTTCCTATCCAATGACCCGACTCCAAAATGAGGCCGGTGCCACCGTCCTTCTGGGGGTCAATATAGAAGACCAGCTGGTTTATATCGACAAACGCGAGGGGCTCGGAATGATCCGGGTTTCATCGGAAGTCGGCTGGCGACGGCCGCTGAATTACGGTATGCTGGGCATGGTTTTAATGTCAAGCCTCGATCCGCCGGAGGTAAAGCGCGTTTTGAAAAAATATCCGTTAAAACCCTATACCCCGCTATCGATTACCGATACAGATGCGTTCAGCCTGCGCCTGGAGCAGATTCGCGACCAGGGTTACGTTCTGGAAAAAGAAGAAGCAGTCGAAAGCGTCATCGGCATTGCGGCGCCTATCAGGGATTACTCCCGTCAGATCGTTGCCGCCCTTGGGATTGCGCTGCCCGCCGGTTTACGCAACCAGACCGATGATCTGAATCAGATCATCGATCTGGTAAAAGACGCCTGCGAAACGATTTCATCCGACCTGGGATATCTCAAAATCTAACCGTTCAGGGTTCAAGGTTATAAGGTTCAGCGTTCAAAAAATCAGAAATTCTGGATTGGACTTTCAGATTAATTCTTAATTTGTGAGCGCCTCTGACACAAAGACAACCTTAAACCCAGAACCCTGAACCTTTGAACCTAAAGAAAATTAATACCACCATCGATAAGTTTCTAAAATGAAGATCTATGAATCTCTGACATTGGGACAGGTATTAGAAAAAGCGGCATCCGAATCTCCCGACAAAGTCGCGATTATAGACGCGGATGAGCGCATAACCTTTTCGCAGCTCAACGACCAGGCAGAAGCGTTAGCAGTCAGCCTTGCCGAAATGGGTTTTAAAAAAGGAGACCGGGTCGCTATTTACATGAAAAACTCCCTGGAGCTGGTCACGGCTTTTTATGCCCTGCAAAAGATCGGGGTCATCGTTGTCTGGTTAAACCCCATTTATCGTATGTCCGAGGCGCAATTTATCCTGAAAAATTCAGAAGCCAGGGGGCTTTTTATTTTCAATCAATGGGACGGCTATGGTTACCTTGATGAAATTTTAAAAATCAAACCGGAATTGCCCGACCTCGAACAAATTATCGTTGCCGGAAACGGTCAAGGCCAGGATGTCAGCGCATATGTTCGATTAATCCACAATAGCAAAGGCAAAACCTTGCAGGCGGTTTCCATCGATCCAAAGGAAGATCTGTGCATGTTTTTATATACCTCCGGCACTACCGGAAAGCCCAAAGGCGCGATGATCACCCATTATGCAGCCGTACGGGCCGGCTGGGAATATTCAGTGGGCATCCAGGCCTCGTCTGAGGATATTTTTATTGGTATATTGCCGATGAGCCATTCCTATGGTTGCGGGTCAATTCTGATACAGCCCATCATTCTTCAGTCTACCGTGGTTTTAATGGATCAATTCGATGTTGAGAAAGCCTTCAGGCTGATCGAACGCGAAAAGGTTACCCTGCAGCTGGGTGCACCGCCGCACTATATCCTGGAATTAAACCATAAAAACCGTTCAAACTACGATCTCAGTTCTTTGCGGGCCGGTTTGATTGCCGGAATGATTGCGCCGGAAGGACTCATCACCCAGGTGGAAAAAGAAATGGGCGTATACCTGACCTCATTCTGGGGAGCATCGGAGGTGGGGCCGGGTCTGGGAACCATGTGCCCCTATCCTTCCCCGCTGGACATTCGCGAAAAATATATCGGCAAGCCGGTCACCGATACACAAATGCGGGTCGTCGACCCGGTAACCCTTGACGAACTACCGGATAGCCAAATCGGAGAGCTTACCCTCCGCGGATGGCATGTCATGAAGGGATATTGGAAAAATCCCGAAGAGACCCGCAAACAGATTGTAGACGGCTGGCTTTTCATGGGTGATCTGGCATCCCGCGAAGCAGACGGCTATTTTAAAATTTACGGGCGCACCAAAGATTTAATCAACCGCGGCGGTTATAAAATTTACCCTTATGAACTGGAGTCATTGATCATCGAGCATCCCCATGTGGAACAGGTGTGTGTGGTAGCGACTCCCAATCCGGTGCTGGGAGAATCCATCTGTGTGTGTCTGATCCCTAAACCGGGAAAATCCCTTACATTGAAAGAGATCCGGGAATTTATCAAAGACAAAATTGCACCGCACAAATTGCCTGATGAACTTTGCATCATGTCCGATTTTCCAAAACTTTCCGGGGGCGTAAAAATTCAAAAATTCGGCAAAGGCGGGGTGGCAGAACTGGCCCAAAAAGATGTAAATCGCGAACAAATTCGAAAGCAATAAAGGTAATCAAACAGTTGAATCTTATTTCGTAATAATTCGTATTTATTATTTATCCGGCCAATGAAGTAAGCGATAATCGAGTGGTTTACTCGAAAAAAGCGGAGGTTTAACTATGATTGATTCAAAATTTTCTTATTTACGCTTGGAACATGGTAAAATGATGAGGCAAAAGGTATTCGAGCTGCTTGAATCTTATGGCGTCAAATTAGACCCTCACCCGGAAATGTTCAAAATCCTGAAATCAGCAGGTCTGGAGATTAATTCAGAAAATAACAGCCTTAAATTTCCCAAATCAATACTTGAAGAACTTTTAGAAAAGGCGCCGAAATCATTTGTTTTAGGATATCAGGATAAAGACAAATCCCTCCGCCTGCCGCGTCCGGACGGTACCTTCTATGCGCGCACCGGCACCGGTGCACACGGGTATATCGATCCTGAAACCGGAGCTTACCGCAAAGCGACCCTCGAGGATCTCGCCCAATGGGCCAATCTCATCAACCAGCTCGACGAAATTAGCTTTTTGCCTTATTTTTTTGCCAACGACGCTCCCACAAAAACAGTGGATATTCACGCATTGGCAACCTTGTTAAAATCTACTCCAAAGCATGTCTGGGTGCAGCCTTACAGCAGTGAAAGTGTCGAACACCTTATCGCCCTTGGCGCTGCAGCCGCTGGTGGACGCAAAGAACTTGCCGATAATCCGGTCATCAGCATGATTGCATGTTCACTGACTCCCAGAAGTTTCAAAGAGATGGACATCCAGATTATTCTTGAAGCCGCCAGGGCCGGAATTCCGATTCATGCCTGTTCTCTTCCGGGCGCCGGAGGCACCGCACCGGCAACGATTCCCGGCACGGTCATGCTGGCAGTTGCCGAGATACTGGCGATAACCGCCATGGCCCAGATCGTTAATCCGGGGGCACCGGTGGTGGCCTGCCCGATCATTTTCTCAACGGATATGCGTACCGGACGCAGCCTTCAAGCCAGTGTGGAGGCGATTCGCGGCGCCTCAATGGCCGTTCAATTCATCAAAAAGGAATTCGGCCTGCCAACGCACTGTTACGGCAGTGGTACCGACTCCCCTGCCATTGACGAGCAATCATTTAGCGAGCGAGCGATGCTGACGACCTGGATGGCTGCCTGCGGTTTGGATATATTCGGCGGCGTTGGCCAGTTAGAGGTCGCAACTGCCGTCAGCCCGCTGCAGCTGATTATTGATAACGAGATTCTGGCAATGGCAAGAAGACTCATTGCGCCGTTTCAATTCGATGACGATCAGCTGGCATGGGAGCCGCTGACAACGGTGAGCCCGGGACAGGATTTCCTGACCATAGACCATACCCTGGAGCATTGCCGCGACGGGTTCAGCCCGATTAATTTTATCAGGTCCGCCAGAGGTGATTGGGAAGGTGCCGGTGCGAAGAGTCTTTTGGATAGAGCTATGGATGCATATGATTCCATGCAAAACCCGGAAAACCGTTACGTTGCACAAGAGGATTTCGTAAAGGAATTGGATGATCTGGTCAACGCGGCGGATCGTGCAATCCACTAGAACAATTTCATTGGGCCTTCTCGAATTCCGAATTCAAAAAATGTTTGACCATCACGGCCGTATGCAAATTCCTTTCTGCCAGTAATTTAAAAAACGGCTCCGGCGGGACACACGCCTCGGCCGGCAAGGCCCCGCGCTCTGAGATAGCGCCGGTTCCCAGCATGCGACAGGTAACGCCCACCGGGACGCCCACTGAATAGGGACCGGTCCCCATATCCCAGGGCGTATAAGGGCTGCAAATCATTTCGACCCGGATATCCCGGAATTGCCCGTCTTTTTCGCCGCTAACATCAACCCGCAGCACCTTGTGATCATCCGGCTTGGCCTTAGATTTCGGCAAGCGATCGGTGACGGTCACCAGAAAATCTCTGGGAATCACCTCAATATCGCCCATTTGAACCGGGTCTTTGGAGCCCAATCCCAGCGCCACCAGAAATCTTAATTTTTCATCAAAGGCTTTGGGCAAAGCGAGCTTGAAAGTCATGTGCTTGAGTCCTTTGGATTTAAATGTCACGGGGATGGTCGCTTCTTCAGAATGCAGCGTACAGTAGACAGTCTGAGTGCCGACCGGTGGTGGGAAATCGATTTCCTCCTGACCGGAAAACGGGGATACTTCTTTCCAGTCGCCATCTTCAAAGATATAGGGATTCATGATGAACTCATCGAGAAGGGTTCCCAATGCATAGGGAATCGCCAGGGGGGTATCCAATTTTGCCAAATTGACGATGCCGTCACGAATATGAATTGACTCCACAGTGTCCAGACGATCGACCGCGTACCTGCTCATCACATTGACGATTCCGGGCGCACTGCCCATGCCCAGAACAGCGGTCAGTTGCCTGGCTTTCCACTGATCAGAGAGGGGCATTTGTTTGCGGGAAACATGAAACAACCCGCCCATATCGACATAATGCAAGCCTTCAGCCAGACAGGCTTCCATGACCTGAAGGTTGAAATAGTAGATGGTACAATTGGCCAGAGCGCTACTGCCCCGAATTGCTGCCCGGAGGCTCTCTGGATCAGCGATGTCGGCAAAGACCACTGCCACTTTATTGTTCCCCCAGTCATTGGCCCTCTGCTCAAGGATGTGTCGGGTTGACTCCAGGTCAATCAAAACAATTTCCTTTACTTCCGGTGCTTCCGCCAGATCTCTAATGACGCCGGGCGCCATTTTCCCGGCAGCTCCCAATACACTGATTTTCATAAAGGCCTCCGCAATTATAGTTTTACGTTCGTTTAACTTTTAGACGAATACAGCTAAAAGTCAACGCAATTCACACCACCTAAATGCGAATTTGATTTCTTATAATTGACGTTGCCGCTATTTGTTGTTAGAAAACAGGTGCTGGTCTGAAAGGCACATTCATTTCCCAAACGAATTCGATCTTGCTTATCCTTTAGAATCCTTTGGATTTTTAGCAGCGTTTAACCCATTTATAGTTTAGATAATGGTGGGTTCAGTATGAAGATCACCAGAAGAGATTTCATCAAAAATACGCTTATCTGGGGCGGCTCCCTGATTTTCTCTCCTATCCCCGTTTATGCCTTAAAACCTGAAGAACAGCCGTGGCAACCCGCTTATGAAAAGTTAGAAAAAAAAGGGAAATTTGCTGAAAGAGTCGAGGAGGCTTACACAATCTTTGAAGAATGTCGACTCTGTCCGCGAGAATGCGGTGTGAATCGGCTGGATGGGGAAAAGGGATTCTGCCAGGCGCCTCTGAAAGTGATGGTGCACACAGCCCAGCCGCATTTTGGTGAGGAAATATCGTTAGTCGGCCAGCAGGGGTCCGGTACGATTTTTTTCTCCAATTGTAATCTTCGTTGTATCTTCTGCCAAAACTGGCCGATTTCCATCAAGGGGGAAGGCAGGGCGTTTGAAGACGAGGGCCTGGCGCAAATGATGATGTTCCTTCAGGAAATCGGCTGCCACAACATCAACCTCGTAACCCCCACCCATGTAATGCCCAATATCCTTAGTGCCACCAGAATTGCATTTAAAAAAGGCCTTCGCATTCCGCTGGTTTACAACACCAGTGGCTATGAGCGGGTGGAGATCATAAAGATGTTAGACAGCATTGTGGACATATACATGCCGGATATCAAATACATGGATGGGGATATGGCTGCCAAATATTCATCTGATGCCAGGGATTATCCGGAGGAAACAACAGCGGCAGTTTTGGAGATGAACCGGCAGGTCGGCGTACATCAGGTTAACAAACGCGGAATTGCCAACAGGGGATTGATCATTCGACACCTTGTCATGCCGAATCGCGTCGCCGGCACCAGAGCATTCGTCAAGTGGGTGGCAGAAAACCTTCCCAAAAACACCTATGTAAATATCATGTCCCAGTACCATGTGGATTACAAAGCCTTTGAGTATCCAGAAATTGCACGGGGGATTACGGTTCAGGAATTTTTGGAAGCAATGGATTGGGCTGAAAAATCCGGATTGACCCAATTGGATCCCAAATCTTTAAGAATTAGAGACTTCTTCACCAAATCTGGCAAGTAGTGGGATCTGCGGTTGATGTTTTGACAGGGAGTATTTAATGCACGGACCGATAACGCGACGTAATTTTCTTGGCCGATGCGGACGCAGCCTGGCTGTCTGTGCAAGTTCGGCCCTGTTTCCGGTGTGTACCGCATTGCGATCAGCCCGGTCTGCCACGATAGAGAAAGGATTCATCGGGCAAAAACGTTCCCCCTATTTTGAGCCGCTGGATAATCAGATGATCCGCTGTACACTTTGCCCGCATGAGTGTGAAGTGGGGCCCGCAGAACGGGGGCTTTGCGGAGTGCGCGAAAACATCAACGGGCATTATTATTCATTGGTTTATGCCAACCCCTGTGCGGTCCAAATTGATCCTATTGAAAAGAAACCCTTCTATCATGTGCTTCCTGCAAGCCGGGCTCTTTCGCTTGCCACAACAGGCTGTAATTTCGACTGCAAATTCTGCCAAAACTGGGAAATTTCCCAGGCGCGACCGGATGACACCTATAATTACAGGCTTTCACCGGATGAGGTCATAACCAGCGCACTTCAGTATAAAAGTGAGGTTATCGCCTCAACCTATGTGGAGCCGGTTATCTTTATCGAATATATGCTTGAGATCGGCCGGCTGGCAAAGCCCCAGCCGCTTTTAAAAGTCATGCATTCCAATGGATTTATAAACGAGAAACCGCTTGAAGATCTTTGTGATGTTCTGGATGCCGCCTGCATCGATCTTAAGGGATTTACAGAGGGCTTTTATCAAACCATGACCGGGGGCAGTCTGGCACCGGTGCTAAACACCTTAACGGTTCTCAAATCCCGAGGCGTGCACACCGAGATTGTCAACTTGATGGTTCCGGGTAAAAACGATGACATGCAGCAGGTACGAGCCATGTGTCAGTGGATCTATAAGGCGCTGGGTCCGGAGATTCCGCTCCATTTCAGCCGGTTTTATCCGCGCTACAAGCTAAAAAGTATTCCTCCCACACCGGTATCAACCCTTGAGAAAGCCAAAGAAGTTGCCAATGATGAAGGCCTGCGTTTTGTCTATGTGGGCAATGTACCCGAACATCCGGGGGGACACACGTATTGCCCGGACTGCAATAAAATGCTGATTCATCGAATCGGCTATCGGGTAAAGGTTCAGGGCTTAAATGATGGGAAATGTCAAAATTGTGGGCGGAATATCGCCGGCGTCTGGAAATCTGATTAATCTTTATGTAATTTTAATTTTGCATGAAAATTAATGAGAAAACAGATTATCATCCGATTTAACAAGTGATTATAAAATGTATCGCCTTGAAATAAGGCAATCCATTATTTATTTAGTAAAACACGTTTCTCATTAATTTTCATGCAAAATCAAAATGGTTGGCGCAGAAGCGTTAGCAGGCTGATAACGGACAACATACTCAGCAAAGCCAGCGTATTCATGATACCGTAGATCGGAATGATGAATAAAGCCGCAATCAGAACGCCTGTGGCTGCTCCTGCCAGATCGAGTGCATAGAATCCGCCACCAATTTTCTCCAAAGCAATCCCGGTACCGGCCATGATCATCACCGCCAGTGCAAAATGAACGCCCCCCAAAATACCGGTGATCAGGCTGAGAACTGAAAAAAACCACCCCATTGCTGCCGGAGGTAAAAAATTCTGAATATCTCCATGAATCAGCTTGAAAAATAGCATCAATCCCAAAGGAAGCATACAGACCATCGCCTGGACTCGAATAAAAAACCGCCGGGTGACGTTGGTTTTCATCTGTAAAGCGTTCTTGCGAGACATCCAACCGGCGCCAAGCGCTAATCCTGTCATGAAAAAGGCGATTATCAACGCCAGTTGACGATATACAAACCCTGCCATAATTTGAAAGCTTAACAAAAATAGTACCTGCAGTACCATTTCGATGGCACCTGATATAAATATACAGCCGGCAACAGCTGTTCTGAATTTGCTGCGGCCGGTCCAAAATACGGCAACAACAATTCCCCCGGCAATGAACAAACCGGTCCAGAACCATCGAAGTTTTATACCCGCCAGCGTGTTGAAAATTTTTTGTAAGCCAGCATGCCACTGATTGGCCCACATGGCCAGATTATGGAAATAACAGATGGGAGAAAAGTCTTTGTTGACAGCAACCCCTGTGATACCCGCCATAATGGATTTTAAATAATCCAGCCGGAAGGGGCTAAGGGCATCCTGCAGGATACCTTCCCGGATGTAGGTAAGCTGGAGACGTCGATCAAATATTCGACTTGTCAGAGTCTTGTAATCTGTCACAAGGTCACCGGATATGTCGGTGCCAAAAAACCGATTCTGGTCGCCGGGATAGATGAGCGTTTTCGGAAAGATCTCAAGAAGGGTTTTCTCTATGGAACCCAAAAAGCGGGCCTGGGCTGGCCCCAGCATACTTTCGCCACCGGAAACCGCGAAAGAAAAAATCCCGCCGGGTAAAAGCCTTTGTTTTACACGGGCAAAAAATTCCTTTGTATAAAATCGATTCATCTGAGCGGTTATCGGATCTCCCATATTCATCAAAATGACGTCGTACCTCGCCTGGGAGCGACGCATAAAGATACGGGGGTCCTGGTGGAGCAGCCGAACACGAGGATGTTGCAGAGATGCATCCATTGCAGACGACAGATGCGGTTTGAGAAGGCGAATGAAATCCGGATCAGGTTCCACGTAATCAACAGCCCGAAGGCTCGGGTGTTTAAAAAGTTCTTCCAGAAAGCCGGCAATTCCACCTCCCAGAAGAAGGATGGTTTTCGGATTCGGATGTTGCAGTAGCGCCAGGTGAACTCCCTGTTCAGCGCTCAGCCGATCGGGTTCTGAAAATAGCCACAGA
>JASFIX010000091.1:0-10002 GCA_050122435.1 Desulfobacterales bacterium | reverse complement strand
AAATTTTTATTCTGGGCCAACTTTTTGATGTCTTCTTTGTTCATGACGGATCAGATCTTCCGGTAGAACCCCAATTGGACTAAAACCCAATTGGGCGTTATCTGTAATTCGGTATTTGTTATTGGTTTCAAGGAAAGATATCTAATTTGATATCTCATCCATTATCTGAGCACAAAATGAGCTTGTCATCGAATTCTAATAACGATTAACCAATAACCCATAACGACTAATTGAGGGTTTAATATAAAATTGACACTTGAGGCCCGAATCGTCAATTAAAAAAGACTATGATGACCCGAATCCTAAATATCCTGGTTCCGGTGGATTTTACAAAATCCTCGCTGTATGCCGCCGAATACGCGGCATCCCTGGCCACGACACATAATGCCCGACTCTATGTGCTCCATGTCAAAGAGCCATTTCCGGTTCACGGCCGTATCGTAGCCGGATCTTTAGAAGACGTCCAGAAACACAAAATGATCAAAGCGCAGGCTCAACTTTCCGAAGTGGTTCCCGCCGCTTTTAAAAACTCTATTGAGGTCGAAGAAATTCAGGTGACCGGAATCCCGGTTTATCGGGTTATTGTTGAAAAAGCCAGACAGTTCAGGGTGGACGTGATCGTGATGGCTTCCCAGGACCGCAAGGGCTGGGGGCGCGTTTTCAAAAGAAATATAATCTCACAGGTCATCCGGCATTCGCCCTGTTCGGTATTTGTGGTCCGTCCACCGGCGGACAAAGCGGATCGTTAGGTGTCGATACAATGTTCGTGTTGTGGCGATACCTTTTGGTTCTAATTGCCAACCAGTTTGATTAAGGTGATTTCGGAGGGAGAGCCAACACGCAAAGGTGGGCCCCAGTAACCGGTGCCCCGGCTGACATAGATTTGGGTGTTCTCATGCTTGTGCAAACCGGACACATACGGCTGGGAAAACCCCACGAATAGGTTCCAGGGGAAAAACTGGCCGCCGTGGGTGTGGCCCGAAATCTGCAAATCATATCCGGCTTTGGCAGCATTAAAAATATTTTTCGGCTGGTGCGCTAAAAGAATTTTAATGTCTGCCGATGGCGCGCCATTTAGGGCTTTTTGTGGATCCGAACGGTGACTGGTCAAAAAATTACCTGCGCGATAGTCGGTCACACCGGCCAGCACCATTCTGCCCTGACCTCGGCGAATAACCTGATGTTCATTCAACAACACCGAAAAACCCAGGCGCTTGACCTCTTCAATCCATTCGATCACACCGGAATAATATTCGTGATTGCCGGTAACAAAAAAATTCCCTGAAACCGAGTTGATCCGCTTCAGGGGCGCCACGTCAAACCCCAGCTGGGAAACCGAGCCGTCCACCAGGTCTCCGGTCAACACAACAATATCGGCATCGAGGGTGTTGACCACATCCACGATATCTTCCACGGCAGCGCGTCGAAAAGTGGGGTTGACGTGTATGTCGGTAATTTGGACGATTCTGAAACCATCCAGCTCCGGCGGTAAATGGTCAAATTTTATCGGCACGTGTTTTACTTGAGGTGTCTGTTTGGCTTCTGCAATACCGTATCCGGTAGAGAGGGCTGCGGCCGCTACAATCCCATAATTCATCGAATTTACGAGAAAACCCCTGCGGGAAGGATTAACAATTTTTCGAGATCCTGCGGTGGGTGGGGTCGCTTTCGATAGCCGTGCCCAAATCATCTTAAATCCGTTTAGCGGCATCCATACCAGGTCTCGAATAACCAAATAGGAAAATACAAAACTTAGAAAACCCACTGCCAGATATCCGGCCCAGGTGAGGAGATTAAGGCCGAGGTTGTCGAGCCCGGAACGGCGCAGCATAATCGTCAAAACGGGTGTAAAAATCGCAACGACAATCCCCAGTGCTATGATAATCTTCCACCGGCGGCGGAAGGTGGCTTTGCTAAAAAGCCGCCAGGTGATGTAAGTTGCCAGCAGACCGGAAATGACAAAAAAGATGAGTAAAAACCAAACCATGCGAATCCTTTAGGGTATTAGTCTTGGGTAAGCCATTTTTCATTTATGGATCGAACAATTCTTACAGTAATCATCAAATTACAAGCTTCAATTTTAATTATCACCTTTATGTATTATCTTGTTAATGATATTTATATGACCGTCTTTTATCAGAAACTGTAATTATTCGTTAAATCAACCGTCTTTTATTCTGTTGGCCGGTTTAGGTTCCAATATTCAAACCAAAAAAGTTGTATATAATAAGGAGAGAGATCAGGGCAAGTGATCTCTGAAGGAACAAAATGAAAACAAAACCGGTGTTGCTCTGGACGGCGATTTCCTTGTTTTTTGTGATTTTTGTCGGACTGGTGTTTTTGCCCGCAATCTTATCTAGCAACCTGCTGAAGCCCCGTATACTGGAAAGCGTCAACCGCCATTTGCCAGGACAGCTGCAAATCTCAGAATGGACGTTTAAATGGTTTAGCGGCATTGAAGCCAAAGGCATCATCTACGACCATCGACAGGAAAACCTGTTTATTGAAGTCGCCGAGCTGAAAGGATATCGCGGATTGGTTCAATTGCTGGCCGATACGAATAATCTGGGTGGGGTTGAAGTCGTTAAGCCGCAAGTGATTTTCTATCTCTCGGATAAACGGTCATCTGATCTGTCAGACAAAACCGAATCCCCCCAATCCGGCGGATTCGTGGCTTTTTCCGGAATACTGAAAATTACTGACGGATCCATCCACACGGTAAACCCGGCGGGCGGTAAAAAGACAGTGGTCAAAGACCTAGATCTTTACCTGGATATATCGGATATCAAAAAACCCATCAGTTACCAGGTTTTTTTGACATCGGGCGACACCGTCGGCACCTTCTCCGGCGAAGGCACGCTGACCCTTTCCGCGAACAATCCCCTTGACCTGAAGGCCATTCAATCCGATGGCCACTTGAAAATCACCAACTGGGAGCTTGAAGAAGTACTGGCCATCATGGCTTCCCGGGGTAATTTCCCATCAGGCAAAGGCCGTTTAAATGTCGATCTTGCTTTACAAGGCAATGCAACTAAAGCCCTGGACATCAAAGGAAAGCTGTCCTTGAACCGGCTGGAGCTTTGGGGCGGACCGCTGGGCGCGGATCATCCCCGGATTAAGGGTATCACTACCGAAATAGACGGCACCATCAGCCAGGATATCCTGTCGCTAAACCAAATGAAGTTGCAATCCTCCATAGCGAATGGCTCCGTACGGGGAAAAATCGCCGGTCAGGGCCAAAATCAACTTGAGGGTTCAGCCGATATCAACCTGGCTGAAGTTTTCTCCCAGCTGCCCGAAACCTTAAAGCTGCGCCAAGATTTGACACTGTCCCAGGGCAAACTGGCATTGTCTGCCAGCGTCAAATCGACTGGGGAGGTCACCGTATTTGAGAGCAACGCGCGCCTCGATCAATTAAAAGGCCTCAGCAAAGGCAAATCCGTTGCCTGGAATCAGCCAATATCATTAAAGGCCAAAGGTGAGAGAAATGCCCGGGGAATCCGCATCGACAACGTATCGCTGCGCTCCGCCTTTTTGAATGGAGACGGACGGGGAGATTTTAGCGCCATGCAGGTCACGCTTTCAGCGGACGTGGCGGCAGCGCTTAAAGAATTAAAAAAATTTATCGACATAAAAGAATGGGACGGTTCCGGCAAACTGTTTGGCAAGCTTCAAATCAATGAAACCGCGCCCGATATAAGCAATGCAACCGTAAATTTGGATATTCGCAATCTGGCTTTGAACCGTAACCGGGCGCCCATCCTTCCAAAGCAGGATGTTAAAGTCGATCTCAGCACCACAGTCCAGAAAGGCGAAGGCAGTGAATTTCAACAGCCAAAATTAACGATTCAATCATCGATGGCCCGGGGCAAATTCAGCGCAACCCGTTTTCAGTTAAAACCGGGGGAAAGCCTGCCGACTGCTGAGAATTTATCGATCGACGGCAACTTTAATTTGCAACAGATTTCAGATCTGCTGCGAAATTTTAAAAAACTCACCCATAGCACTCGTCTGGTGGGGACCGCTCATATTCAGTCCAGCGGATCGATGAATGCCCAGCGCCTGGTGCTAAACAGCACGCGGATCGATGCCCGGAATTTCCGTTATCACGACGGGCAAAAAACCCTGCGTGACGACCGTTTGTTGCTGAAAACCAAAGGAAAGCTCAATTTCGAAACGAAATCCGCCTCGTTTGCTCCCATTAATATCGATGGTTCAGCGGGTACCATCACCATACCTCAATTAACGATCAACGATTGGTCGGATCTCCAAAAAGATATGAAAACACAGGCCAAGGCCCAGCTTGATCTGGCCAAACTGACCCGTTCATACGGGGACTTCATCCAACTGCCGGAAAAAACCCAAATTTCAGGTAAAGGGACATTTGATCTCGATTTAGACTTTTCATCTCCGAAGGCTCAGTTCTTAAAAGTCGATGCCGATCTTTCGCCTTTTGAGTTAACCTCTGAGACCCTGCCGCCGATTTCCGAAGACCACGTCAAGCTGAAGGCGAATTTAAAGCGCAGCCCGGACGGAAAGGCGCTTACGATTGAAAACATCCAACTAAACTCCAGCCCTTTGACTCTTTCGGCGACCGGCAATCTGGATCAGGCCGGGAATCAAAAAAAGCTGGATGCTAGCGGCAAGATCAATTTAGATCTGAAGATGCTGTCGCCTTATCTCCAGAAAATTGCCGGCCCCCAGATCACCATAACGGGTAAAGGCGATAATCCTTTCAAACTTAAAATGGTCTCAGGCAGAACTCGCTGGACGGAAGCACTTAAACAGACCGACTTTAGCGGGGCCATTCGCGCAGATTCCATTGACGCCTTCGGTCTGGGTATCTCCGCCACCGAAGTTCCGTTACGTGTTGCCAATGAATCTGCTGTCGCCAAATTGGCAGCAACCGCCAACGGCGGCCAGTTGAATTTAGAGCCCAAGATCGATCTGAGAAAAGAGCCATATATGCTCACCCTGCCACCGGATTCAACCATTTTAAAAGATGTTGAAATAACCGACGCTATGGCCGAAAGATTAATTTCTAAAATTCATCCGGTTTTCCAGGGATCGGTGCAGGCTGAAGGACTCGTTGATCTGCATATGCAGCATTTCAATTGGGCGCTGGATAAAAAGGACCGGGATCAAACATCATTTGCCGGAACCTTGCGCTTAAAAGGCGTTCGAGTCAATTCCACCAATCTGCTTTCAGGGCTGCTGACCTTGATCGGAGTTCGCGGAAATGAAATGGATTTTGGGGATCTGGATATTGATTTTGTGGCCCGCAACGGGCGGATTGAGACCTCTCCCATCCGGCTTGAAATCGACGGCTATCCCATCGAGCTGCGCGGTTCGGTGGGCTTTGATAAGAGTCTTGATTATATCGCCAAACTGCCGATTACCCCCAAGCTTGTTGGAGATAAAGCCTACCAATACCTTGAAGGCGTCACCATCGATGTCCCCATCCGCGGCAACTCTAAAAATCCGGATATCGACGAAAGCAGCATGCAAAAGGCCAGTTCCAGCCTAGCGGAACAGGCGCTTCAAAAATCCCTTGAGAAAGGGGTTCAGAATATTCTCGAACAGCTGCTTAAAAAAAAGTAAAACGTTGAAAATGACCTAGAATTATAGCTCACCGCAGAGACGCAGAGAGCGCAAGGAGAAAATTATTTTATAAAAAATCTTTGCAGGCTCTGCGCCTCAGCGGTGAACCAGATAGAAATGACAGAATTCCATAACTTTAGGCACTTCTAGATTCCCAGCACCTTTGAAACTTTTTTCTCAATCTCCCAGGATGAACTGCTGATTTCGAGATATCTTATAATTCGTTGTGACGCTGTGTATAGATTGACACGGAATTCGCATTTCTTTATACTTCTCAATTATGACAAAAATCGTTGACCTTCATCATTATCGCACCAAAGTGGTTGAGCAGCGGGCCTTCGGCCCCTGGCAGAAACGTTTTGGTGAAGTCTACGATGCAAATACCTGCCTGTCAGATTTGTCAGACAAGACGCTTTATTTTCTGGCCCAACCCGGAGAAGACAGCTCGGTTGCTTATTATGAGGTGATCATGGGAGTTCTGGACTTCGGTCCTGCCACCAAGTTCAACTATCTGGCCAGTGAGCAGCAGATGCGGGTGGTGGATATCCACCTTTTTTTAGCCGACCAGATGCGCTTTGAAATGATGCGCCGCCTAAAATGGCTTGAAGTGTTGCCCTGCCAGGGTTTCACGATAATTTCGATGGTCCAGACCTACGAGCAAATGCGCAACCGATTAAAAGAAAACCCGCCGGGGCTGGCGCCGTCCCATCCGGGCTACGCGGCTTACCAGAAACTTGCCACCAAAGATAAGGAAGTCTTCATTCGCCAGATGCTGCGCGAAGCATTGGAGGAATTTGAAAATCGGTTGAAAGGATAGTAAAATGTATCGGAATGGCTAATATTTATGGGAGAAACAGTATACTGTTAAGCCCATTTTCTTGATGCGCTTTGCGGAATGATGGAATTGTGGAATGCTGGAATATTGGGTATGAACATATGAAATAATCTGCGTTTTGGTTACGGTTTTTTAAAACCCATCATTCCAAGATTCCAACATTCCATTATTCCAGTTCGAATACCTTTATTCCTTCAATCTTGCCCCCGCCGAATTCAGCCATAGTTTCGGCTGCAACCGTCAACCCGTCTTTTAAATATTGGCTTTCAATGCCGGGAACCGCATAGGCATAATAAAGAACATTGCTCGTACCTCCGTGTGTCCGTGTCTTTTCGTCCGCCCCCTGGCACAATACACAGACAATTTCTTTTTGATCCCGCAAAACAATTTCATTTTCTTTGGTAACAAATTCGCGCCCGCCCATGCCGGCACATAATTCGCCTGCAGCGGTGACATCCAGGGTCAGATTACCGTCAAAACGATCCCAATCGGTCACCGCCACCAGAATACCGGCACACATTTCAGCCATGAAGTGGGCATCCACGATCAGATCATAACGCGGAAAACCGCTGTTAATTGTGCGCTTCAAATGCTTGGTTAGCGGGCACTCAAAGCCGAAACTTTGAAAAAACTCGGCATAGGTGTCGATGCGTGTGGTAATTTCGGCCAGGGTTTCGCGCTTTCTCATCTTGCGCAGCAGTTTGCGTTTATACTGATCAAATCCCGGTGGATTTTCCTGATTTTGACAGCCGCTGATCAGCGTCAGCCCGAAACTCACACCCGCATAGCGTTCCTGGTATTTGGCCGACATGGAAAATTTAGGAAACATGGCTTTCTCCTCGTCCATTTAGCGTAAAAGCTTACCCTGAGCGGTAATTCAGTACAAATGAAGAAAAACCGGGCAGCTCAACCAGCAGTCATGCGCCGGGCAAGGCGCCGCTGCAAAAGTCCAACAAGCACCAGAATCAGGGTTGCCAGAAGAAAAAGCAGCGTGGATATGGCGGGTAGCATGGGCTCGATCTCATAGCGAATCACATCCCACATCTTTTTGGGAAGCGTGACTGCGGTTGAACCGCAAATAAACAGGGCAATAACGACTTCATCAAAGGCAATCATGAAGGCAAAGATGGCCCCGGTTAAAACCCCGGGTCTGATGATCGGAAAGGTGACTTTGGTAAACGTCTGGAATCGATTGGCGCCTAATATCCGGGCTGCATTTTCGAGACTGCGATCAAACCCGCGCAGTGTTGCCGAGATAGGCAAAACCGTAAAGGGCAGGGTTAATGGCGTATATGCTAATACAAGTCCCAGCTTGGTACCCAACATGCCGAATTTGGCCAGGCTAATGTAAAAGGCCAATGCCATGACAATCAGGGGGACGATCATCGGTGAAACAATAAAAGCGTTGATGAGTCCTTTACCCTTGAAGTGGCCCCAGACCAACCCCAGTGATGCCAGGACCCCGAGAAAAGTAGAAAAAACGGCTGTCATAGCCGATACCTGCAAAGAATTCAAAACGGCGCTCTGCCAGGCCGGATGATTGAAAAATTTGCGGTATTGATCGAAACCGATTTTGCTGGGCGGAAATTCAATAATTTCAGCTGAACCCAAGGACATCGGCATCAACAACAATACCGGAGCCATGAGAAATAAGATGGCCGACCCCGAAACAATCCAGAGCGGCCAGCCGATGTGCAGCGGGTCAAAACGGGCCGCTCTTTTTCGTGATCTTTGGCTCACGTTTTTACCCCTCCCCACAGACGTTCCACGCCTAAATATCGGTTGTAAATTGAAAAAACGATCAAGGTTGCGATCAAGAGGATAACCGACATGGCCGAAGCAAACGGCCAGTTCAGTAGGTCAACGATCTGAATCTGAATCAAGTTAGAAAGCATTTGCTCTTTGCGCCCGCCCAACAGCGCCGGTGTGATGAAAAAGCCCAGCGCCATAATAAATACCAGCAGGGCGCCGGCCCCGATGCCAGGCAGACTGAGTGGAAATGAAACCCGCCAGAATGTCTGCCAGCGAGTTGCACCAAGATTTTGGGCAGCCTTTTCGAGGTTCAGATCAATTCCCATCATGACACTGTAGATGGGAAACACAATGTAAGGCACAAAAATATGCGTCATACCTACCATCACGCCCAATTTATTATGCAGGAGTTTGAAAGGAGTCTCGATCAGCCCAAAGTAGGTGAGCACCGTGTTGATCACACCATGGCGCTGCAAAACAATAATCCAGGAATAATTGCGCACCAAAAGACTGATCATAAACGATAGGGTTATCGCCAATAAGAAAAAATTGCGAATGCCGGGTCTGGCGCGACGCAGAACATAAGCAATCGGGTACCCTACGATCAGAGCGGATAAGGTGGATAAGATGCTAATTTGAAATGTGATCCACATAACGCGCGAATATAAGGGCGTTTTAAAAAAATAGAGATAGTGCTCCAAGGTAAAATCCGGGCTAAAAATACTTCGCAATAAAACGCTTGAAATCGGGTAGACGAAAAGCAAAAAGAGCGCCAGCAACGCCGGTACCACCAGCATAAATTGCCGGAAACCTCGCCGGTGCCATAGGCTGGCAGATCCTCCTTTCTCGGGTTTGATAGGGGTGGCTGTTTCCAAATTTATGATTCCATATCTGAATTTTGCACGAGCCCTATTGAATCCCCTACGGGAGCCGCGAAGCGGCATTCAACAGGGCGAGTCGGAGGCTTCTATTTTTATGCAAAATTTAGATCCGTGTTTGGCCGGGAGAAGCCGGATGCCTCCCCCGGCGGATTGAATTGTTCATTCTTACTTTAAGACCAATTTTATGAAATGATCCAGGTTTTCCACTTCTCCGTCAAAGGCGCAAGATTCGGTCCCCAATAATCCGCATCCTGCACGAACTGTTTCTTGAGGTTATCCGGATAAGACGGCAGTTCCTTGGCCCGTTCAGCGGTGATGTATTTGAAGGCGCCGAGGTTGGTCGGACCGTAGGCAATGTATTTCTGCATCTGCTCACCTTGTCTTTCTGCTTTTATGGCAAAATCAATGAACTTCATGGCAAGGTCCTTGTTGGGGTTTCCCCTGGGGATGGCCCACCAATCCAGATCAAGGATGCCGCCTTCCCAAACAATCTCTAAAGGTACCCCTTTACCCTGTGCAACGTTAACGCGACCGTTCCAGGCCGATGCGTAATGCGCCTCGGCACTGGTCAGCAGCTGGATTTGCTCGGCACCGCTCTTCCACCAGACCGTAATTTGGTCTTTGATCTCATCCATTTTTTTGAAAGCTCGGGGGACATCAATCGGATAGATCTTGTTCTTGGGCACGCCATCGGCCAGAAGCGCAAACTCCAGATTAAACGCTGCTTGATCCTGAAGTGCTCTGGGTCCGGGGAAATTCTTCACATCCCAGAAATCCGCCCAACTGGCGCAGGGTTTCTTGTCACCGAGTGCTTTTTTGTTGTAGGCCAAGGATGTGGTCCAGAAAATATTGCCGATGGCAGCCTTGCGGATGGCTTGCTTGTCGATTCCTTCGAGGTTGACGACATTGGTATCAATGGGTTCCAGCAGGTTT
>JASFIX010000090.1:0-10019 GCA_050122435.1 Desulfobacterales bacterium | reverse complement strand
TATGTCACGGACGTCCCCTTATTACGGTTTATCCGGTGCTTATCTCGGCTTAATCTTTTTGGATTTAATACCCCAAAGGAATAATTTTACCCAATCAAAGCCGAATTTGAGCAATTCTTCATCATTGGTCTTTATCTTTTTGAGAACAGCCGCTTTGACCTTGTAGCGTTTTAAAAAACTGCTGTTAAATACAAATTCGCGGAAACGGTCGATATTATAAGTGGCCATAAAGGCCATCTTGGCCCGCGGACCTTCCGGGCCCTCGCTTCCCCAGGGATCGGTCTGAAACAGTCGTTTTAAACTGGCCCAGCGAATGGTCATTTTGTGATAACGCCCGGCACCCTGATCCCGAGACCAGTTCGCCATGGTCCACTCCTGATCTTCGTGCTGCCCCATGCAAAAATCCGGCGGTCTGAAAAGATGCACCGCTGTATCTTTCTTCCTGGCGGCATCATACAAAACCCCCTGCTCAATCGGAAATGTGCGGCACGTATCCGGGCGATCCGGATAAACCGCGCAGCCCGCCTCCACCAAAAACGGGCAGGTCTTCTCTTTGTTTTCAGACATACGCAAAAGGACTTCAGGAAAAAAATTACCGGATCGCAGAACCACATCCACATATTGGTCAAGGAATTCATCTGAAGAAATGTTCAGTGCGTTTTTTAAGCGCAGAACATCGTAGGGGTATAAAAACAAGTTTAGATTCCGACAGCAGAGATTATAACAGCTAATTCCCGGATAGCACCGAAATGAAAAAGTATCCTTTTCACCTATCTGTCTGCCCCGCAGGTCTTTTAATTTTTCTGAGTCTAAATACTTCAAGGCCATTTCCTTTGCATAGCGCTTTTACCGACCCTATGCCCTTTGCGCTCTGCGCTATGCAATTGAGAGGATCATTTCCGCAACCGTCATCCTAATTTTTCCGTCAAAAGCCAGTGCCTGCTTAACTTCCTGCTCGAGCATCGCCATTTCACGGTAAAACGGCGTGCGATCAAATTTAAGATCGTCTTTGTGGCCGCAACGACGGTTAAAAGTTTCGCAGCCAGGGCCATAAACCGGTTTTTGCCCGGGTTTTTTCAATTCATGGGGGATACCATGCAGTCGGCAAATCATCGGGCGATAGGGATACAGGATGCACAATTCATCAAAATTAAGCGGGCACATCAGCCGCACGACTTCTGCACCACTATCAGCCCTGGTGGTTTCATCAACCACGGTTAAAGCCCTGGATTGCACTTCGTTTCGCTTTTTCCGAGTTAAGGTATTTAGGCCCTTCACCATAAAGATATACTCAATCATCGTGTGGTGATGGAAACGCGTCCGGCAGCAATTGTCCCTGCACCCGTCACAGGTAAACTCATATGAGTCTGCTGCCTGTTGATAGGCGCTATCCATTGCAGTGTAAATCTGTTTCAGCCGTTCGATAAAAGCGGTATCAATAGGTGCGGCAATTTGATCTTTCTTAAAAGGGATAATCATAGGTTATCTTGGCGTATTTTCACACTTTTCGGTTGGCCAGTTGAGCCGGTTTAGCCCGTTGAGCCCGTTGGAATAGGAAAAATATCTAATTTTATTCTTTACCGGCAAACGGGTAACGGGCTCAACGGGCCAACCGAAAAAGGAATTATACAACCGGCGATGGAAAGAAAATCTTCCGGTAAAGGTTCAGGGCGTAACGGTCGGTCATACTGGCGATTAGGTCGCAGACGGTTCGATCTTTTGATTGTCGGCCGTGATTGCTCCCCAGCATCTGCATTTTCTCTAATTCTTGGTGCAGCAGTTTCTCGTTTTCTAAAAAATAGACATACAGTTCCGACAGCATCTTTTTGGCTTTTTCAAAATCCTGATGGACCTTTTCCGAGCGGTACACGTTTTCATATAAAAACGTTCTCAAAGCCGTCATGGCAGAATAGACTTCCTCATTTATTTTCAGGTGAAGCTCTCCATCTTTAATTTCACTGGAAGAAATTAAGGCCCTGATCATGGTCGCCGCACGATCGGAATGGGTGCTGCCCAGTACCTTGGTGCAGAACACAGGTACCTGCTCGGATCGTATCACTCCACTTCGAACCGCATCCTCGAGGTCATGGTTCAAATAGGCCATGATATCGGCGATGCGCACAATTCTACCCTCAAACGTGCAGGCCAATTTCTCAGGGTCATCCGGCAGAATCTTTCCATAGCCTTTGGAATGTTTCAAAATACCGTCGCGAACTTCTACCGTCAGATTCAGCCCGGCACCGTTGTTTTCCAGAATCTCTACGACCCGTAGGCTTTGTTCGTTGTGCGAAAAATCGACTGAATAAATCTCTTTGAGCACGGTTTCACCGCTGTGCCCGAAGGGTGTGTGGCCGAGATCATGTCCCAATGCGATCGCCTCAACCAGATCTTCGTTCAAAAACAGCGCCCGGGCCATGGCCCGGGCCATCTGGGCCACTTCCAGCGTATGGGTTAAGCGGGTTCGGTAGTCATCACCCAACGGGGCCAGAAAAACCTGCGTCTTGTGTTTTAAACGCCGGAAGCTGTGCGAGTAAACAATCCGATCCCGATCCACCTGAAAAGCCGTTCGAACCGGGCAGGATTTTTCGGTAACAGCACGGCCCCCTGAATTGGAGCTTAAACACCCGAACGGCGACATGAATTTTTTCTCGCGCCGCTCATATTCTTCTCGAATTGACATGATATGTGTATACCCGAAATTCCCTGTTCTAGAAGTGGTTTCAAAGCCTCAGATCAGGTTCAAGGGCCCCGCTACAGCGGGATTACATATCTGATCTTAAAAGATTAAGGTATGTATCAAGCGTCAGGCCGATCGGGAAAGCGCAGCATACATGGGTATGTGAGCATTTACCGGAGGCCTGCAACGCAGCCATTGAGCCTTAGATGGGGTTTTGAAACCAGTTCTAATGTTGTCCGACACCGGCTTTGCGAGCTGCTGATCGGGGTTGATCGGACTGACAATAACATAAATCGTTTGGAAAATCTAAAAGATGCGTATATTATTAGCAATGCATCCAATTGTAAAGTGATATCTGTTTAGAAATCATTTCAAAACCGGCTCGCCCCGCTAAGCGGGACCGCAACTACCGGGTGACCAAATGAATGGACATCATCTCATACTGGGCGAAATGACCGATTTTATCACCGGTGAAACCCTGAAAGACACCCACGATGAGCGCGATCGACAAAAAATCGCCCGCCTGCTGATCCGTCAGCTAGGCTACTTAAAGGCGGATATTGAGCCGCGCAAGGCGCTTATCGCTAAAGCGGACCATAAAAAGGCGCTTTTAAAAATCGATTTTGCCATAACGCTGGCCGGCAGGATGTGTATGGTCTTGCAGTATGGACCCGGATCCCTGGTAACCCGCCGGCGTGCGGTGCTAGCCATGTCTCGGTTGATTGCGCCTTACCAGGTGCCGGTGGCCGTGATCACCAACGGGCAGGATGCCGAAGTCATCAACGGTTCATCGGGTGAAGTTACCGCCCGCGGTCTGGAATCGATCCCGCCAAAATCGGATTTAAAAAGGATGGCGGCCGGTGAAACCTTTGCGCCGATTTCAGAGCAACAGGCCGAGATGGAGTCAAGGATCCTTTATTGTTATGAAGTCGATGATCGCTGTGAATGTGATGATGATATTTGTCGATTGTAAACTTTCAGTCAAAAGGTTCAAAGGTTCAGCGTTCATGGGTTCAAAGGTTAGATAAAAAACAGATGTCAGAACAAAGATGGATAACAGAAATTAGGGCATCCCTCAACTCTACTGAGCTCGCCACAACCGCTGCTGCCGAAACCAGCAACCGTCAGCCGGAGCCCATAACCCTGAACCTCTGAACCTTGAACCTAAAAATAGGATGCTAATGGATAACGAATACTTTATGCAAAAAGCGCTGGAGGAAGCCCAGGCCGCCCTGGCCGCCGGTGAATTTCCGGTGGGGTGCGTCATGGTTCACGATAAAAAGATCCTGGCCAGCGGGGCCCGCAAAGGCACCACCGGAGATTATCCCAATGAGGTCGATCATGCCGAGATGATTGCCTTAAGAAGACTATTTCGCCTGGACTGCAAAGTTAATATGCGGGAGGTTACGGTGTTCAGCACGCTGGAGCCTTGCCTGATGTGTTTTGGTGCCCTGATGATCAGTGGTATCGGCAAGCTTGTTTTCGCCTATGAGGACGCAATGGGGGGTGGCACCCACTGCGATACGGCCAACATGACACCTTTGTATCAATCAACTCAAATGACGATCATACCCGGTATACTGCGTAACGAAAGTTTGAAGTTATTGAAGACCTTTTTCTCAGAACCGGAAAACATGTATTTGAGGGGCAGTATTTTGGCCACGTATACCCTCGGCCAATAAAGGCTTTCTGTAGGTCCAGCGCCACTTTAGCTGACGGATTAAACCGGACCGAAACACATTTTTACTTGCATTTTTTTCTTGCATTTCTTAATTTTGTTATATATTCCACACTGATAAATAGCCTAATTGGGCGCTTTAAATTTTAAAAATGGGTCATTTTGTCTTATATTTGAGGCAACACCCGAGTCATCCGTAACGGACAACCCTGGCATAGGAGGTGAAAACATAGCTGTTCCAAGAAGACCCCAAAGACCGAACCGATCTAACAAAGTTAATATTAATCAAAGAATTCGAGCAAGAGAAGTCAGGGTAATCGACCCTGACGGACAACAAATCGGAATTATTCCGATCAAAGAAGCCCTTGAAGCTGCCGATGAAGCTGGCCTTGATCTGGTGGAAGTTTCACCCCATGCAAAACCACCGGTCTGCAAAATTATGGACTATGGCCGCTATCGATACGAGCAAACGAAAAAGAAGCAGGAGGCCAAGAAAAAACAAAGCACATTTCAGCTTAAAGAGATAAAAGTTCGTCCCAAAACCGGTGATCATGACCTGCAGGTTAAAATCGGTCACATTAAAAAATTTATCGGCAATAAAGATAAGGTCAAAGTGAGTGTTATCTTCAGAGGTCGCGAAATTACATTATCAGAACTTGGAAAGGCGGTACTCCAAAGGATTATTGAAGATACAGAAGAAATTGCGATGGTGGAACAAGAACCCAAATTTGAAGGCCGAACCCTGGTAATGGTTCTTGCACCGAAATAACTTGATCTGAAAATTTATTTATATTAAGAACCCATCTCCAATTGAATACGTTTTCAAGTGGCGTGAGACGGAATTCGCAATTGCTCACGCCATCTATTTTTACAAAAAGGGAGAAAATAGATGCCAAAGATAAAAACAAATAGAGCTGCAGCCAAACGATTTCGCAAAACAGGCACCGGGAAGATTGTCTATAATAAATCCTGTGCCAGCCACATATTAACCAAAAAAACAACCAAGCGAAAACGTTCCCTGCGTAAAAGCCGGATCGTTGACAAAACGAATGCGAAGGCTATAAGATTGCTGCTACCTAATGGATAGTGCATGGCGCATAGGGCAAAGAGCATAGCGTTTGAACTAAAAGAGGACAAAATGAGAATAAAACGTGGCTTCAAAGCCAGAAGAAGAAGAAAAAAGATTTTAAAATTGGCCAAAGGCTTCCGCGGCGGTCGCAGCAAATTATTTCGAACGGCCGCAGATGCAGTTGATAAATCCCTCATGTACGCCTACCGGGATAGACGACAGCGCAAGCGCGATTTCCGCAGGCTGTGGATCACACGAATCAATGCCGCTGCCCGTATCCACAAATTGTCATACAGCAAGTTTATACACGGTCTTAAAGTGGCGAAAGTAGACCTGGATCGAAAAGTCCTGGCGGAGCTTGCCGTTTCGGATCCAGCCGGCTTTGCGAAGATTGTGGAGTTGGCAAAGTCAAATTGAAGGTTTCAGGGAAGTGGATAAATCCATTGATCAAATTTATCAGGAAGCTTTAGAGGAGCTCAAAGAGGCAGCAAACCATCAAGTGGTCCAGGATATTAGCGTCCGTTATTTGGGGCGCAAAGGAATTATTACTCAATTTTTAAGGAACATTTCAAAACTTCCAGTCGATCAACGCCCGGCAGCCGGCAAACAGGCAAACAAAGTTAAAAACTTGCTCGATGCGGCTTTTAACGAGGCACTGCAAAACCTCAAAGCAACTGTTAAAACCACCACGAAAGCAATCGATGTCTCTCTGCCCGGCCGACCGGCACCCAGCGGGTCGCTACACCCCATTACTCAGATTAACCAGCGAATCTGTGATATTTTTACTGAGATGGGATTTGAAATTGCCGAAGGCCCTGAAGTCGAACTGGATTATTACAATTTCGAGGCCCTTAATTTCCCGAAGGATCATCCGGCCCGTGACATGCAGGATACCTTTTTCGTCTCAGATGATATCGTCCTGAGAACACACACCTCTCCCCTTCAGATTCGAACAATGGAAAAACAGCAGCCGCCGGTACGCATCATCATGCCCGGTAAAGTTTATCGCTGCGACTCGGACCTGACACACACACCCATGTTTCATCAGGTTGAAGGTTTGCTGGTGGATGAGAATATCTCTTTCGGTGACTTAAAAGGAACACTGACTGCCTTTGTCCATCAGATGTTCGATGATAAAACCAGCCTGCGATTTCGACCCGGCTTTTTCCCCTTTACCGAACCCAGTGCCGAAGTCGATATCCTGTGTGTTATGTGCCGCGGCAAGGGATGCCGGGTATGCTCGCAGACCGGTTGGCTGGAAATTCTGGGTTCGGGAATGGTGCATCCGGCACTGTATGAAAACGTTGGATACGATGCCGACCGTTACACCGGTTTTGCCTTTGGAATGGGCGTTGATCGTATCGCCATGCTCAAATACGGAATCGACGACATCCGCAAATTCTTTGAGAATGATATAAGGTTTCTATCCCAGTTCTAGTTTTCGTCCATAATTTATTGGGCATAGAGCATGGCGCATAGGGCAAAGCGTTTTGATTAAAATGAAGTTAATGCAATTTTCAGCGCTATGCGCTTTGCGCTTGGCCCTTTGCATAATACTTTGAATAACCTGTTAACCAATCAACGATTTTACGATTTAACCCACCATTGAGAAGTGTGAAATGAAAGTAAGCCTCAGCTGGCTCAAAGATTACGTGCCGATTGAAATGGACCCAGCGGATCTGGCGGAAGCCCTGACCATGGTCGGGCTCGAGATCGAGTCGGTGTCAGAGCGTTACAGCTATCTGGATACGGTATTCGTCGGTCGAATTGAAGAAATCACCCCGCACCCCAATGCCGATAAACTGCATCTGTGTCAAGTCGATACCGGTCAGGGAAAGGTTTCCGTCGTCTGTGGCGCTCCCAATGCAGAAACCGGTATGCTTTCACCTATCGCCTTGCCCGGCACCGAATTTCCGGAAGGCTTTGTGCTGGAAAAAAGTGTCATTCGCGGGCAGGCTAGCGAGGGGATGCTGTGCAGTGAAGGCGAGCTGGGCCTGGGCGAGGACCGTAGCGGGATCATGACTCTGGACCCATCCCTAACCGTGGGCGACAAACTGGCACCCGCATTGGCGCTTTCGGATACCGTTTTTGAAATGGAAATAACCCCCAACCGGCCTGATTGTCTCAGTGTAATCGGGGTCGCCCGCGAAATTGCCGCTATCCTGAAGGTCGGTTTAACATACCCGGATTTTACCCTGGACGACAAAGGCAATGCGATTTCCGAACAGACATCAATTAAAATCGAGGCTCCGGACCACTGCCCGCGATACGTTGCGCGCCTGCTTGAAGATATCAAGATAAAACCTTCTCCATTCTGGATGCAGGATCGACTCTTATCCATTGGACAGCGGCCCATTAACAATATGGTGGATGTAACCAATTTCATATTAATGGAAACCGGCCAACCCCTGCATGCGTTCGATTTTGACTTTCTGGAAGAAAACAGAATCGTGGTTCGCACAGCCAGCAAGGGCGAGCGGTTTGTGACCCTGGATGAAAAAGAACGTGTCCTGGACTCTGAAATGCTGATGATCTGCGATGGTAAAAAACCTGTGGCGATCGGCGGGATCATGGGAGGATTTAACTCCGAAATTAAAGACAGCACCACCCGGGTGCTGCTTGAAAGTGCGTATTTTAACCCGATCAGCACCCGCCGCACCTCTAAGCGGCTGGGTTTGAGCACCGAAGCCTCTCATCGCTTCGAACGCGGTGCGGATCCCGACGGGCAGATTGCGGCTGCAAACCGGGCAGCAAAGCTAATGGTTGAACTCGGCGGCGGCCGCTTGATCAGCGGGCTGATAGATGAACACCCCAACCCGCAGGCGGTCAAAAGCCTGAAACTGAGTGTGAAGAAAACCAACCGCCTGCTTGGAACGCAGGTGCAATCCCGGGAAATTGCAAATCTTCTCGAATCCATCGAATTTAGCGTTGAAAAAAAGGACTCAAAAAAAGGCGAAGATATCTTAACGGTTACCCCTCCCAGTTTCCGTGTAGATATATCCAGACCGGAAGACCTCATGGAAGAAGTGGCCCGCCTATCCGGATATAACAATATCCCGACAACGTTCCCGGGAATGCCGGCTACCGGACGATCATTTCACAAAGAAATCGAAGTTCGCAACCGGCTTCGCCGACTGATGACCGGATTTGGATTCCGTGAAACCACCAGCTACAGTTTTATGCACCAACAATCCGCTGACCGATTAAGATTAAAGCCGGATGATCCGAGAAGGCAGCTGGTTGACATTTTAAATCCGCTGACGGAAGATCAGGCCGCCATGCGCACCTCTCTGATTCCGGGCTTTCTGGAAACGGTGCATTATAATTTTTCCCAGCAGATAAAAAATTTAAGGATTTTTGAAATCGGTAAAATCTTTATCAATGAAAACCCCCGGCAGCTGCCCAAAGAACCCGAAATACTTGCCGGACTCTGGACCGGGTCTCGCTATGAGGCTTCCTGGCACGATCAGGCAGCGGATTGTGACTTTTATGACATCAAAGGTGTAGCCGAAGGCCTGTTAGATGCCTTGCAAATTGACGGAATTCGATTTACACGTTTGCCTGACAAAGAGTGCACCTATACCAGAGCCGGACATACCGCTCAAATTCTGAGCAATGACACCCTGTTGGGTCTGGTGGGAGAGATTCATCCAGAAGTGCTTGCGAACTATGACCTAAAGCAACCGGCGTTTTTCTTTGAACTCAATTTGGATCAACTGCTTCCGCTGATCAAAGAAACAAAACAGTCCAGGCCGATACCGAAATTCCCGGCTATTTTTAGAGACATTACCATCATCGTCGACAACGATATCGAAACTCAAAAGATTGTCGCCGAAGGTTACAACCAGGCGGAAGCATTGGTTGAAAGTTTCAAATTATTGGACGTATTTGAAGGCAAACCGATTGCCGAGGGCAGAAAAAGTGTTTCCTTGCGGGTCACGTACCGGTCACCGCACAAAACACTGCAGGATGAAGATGTAACACCCATCCATCAATCAATAGCGGACAGGCTTGTCAAAGCGTTTAACGCCAGCTTACCCGCCTGATCGCCATGATCGAACTCTAGGGCTTAAAATGAAAAATCCAAAACCACCGCCTAAAGAGATTCCGGATAAACTTTATTTTCGAATTGGTGAAGTCAGTAAACTTGCAGGGCTGCCGACATATGTCCTGAGATTCTGGGAAACCGAATTCCCTCGGATTCGCCCGAAGCGAACCTCCTCAGGACAGCGCCTGTATACCCGCACTGATATCGAGCTGGTGCTAAAAATCAAGCATCTGCTCTATGAAAAAAAGTTTACCATCCAAGGTGCCCGTCAGCATTTGTCTGCTAGAACCGGCAAAAAAAAGACCCCTGCCAAACAAACGCTGCAGGAACTTCATTCGGAACTCAAGTCCATAAGAGATTTGCTCAAATAAAAGCCCATCGAAGATGGGCTTTTATTTATTGAAATATATTGACAACCGCTCGATTTTGTCATAATCATTTAGTTAAAGAGCGGGCATAGCTCAGCTGGTAGAGTACAAGCTTCCCAAGCTTGGTGTCGCGAGTTCGAATCTCGTTGCCCGCTCCAGTTAGGGTTCGTTTCCTTTTC
>JASFIX010000089.1:0-10081 GCA_050122435.1 Desulfobacterales bacterium | reverse complement strand
CGCACGTTTCCCGTAGCCAGACGGAAAGTTATGGAATTCGGCTACATGATGGCCAAATTCGACAGCGAGGGTTATGTCCGCCAGGTAACACCCGAAATGAAAAAATACGGCGTCGCACTCGTTTTTGAACCCACCGAAGCAAAGAATTTCCTTGTTGGCAGCAGTCGCCGGTTCGTGGGGATGGACACCTCATGCCACATCGATGTCGTGCGTGCCATGGCCCAGAGGGCCATTCGATTTTTCCCCGTGATCAAGGATATTAAAATTATTCGAAGCTATGCCGGGCTCAGACCGTTCACCCCCGATCACCTGCCCATCATATCAGAAACCGAGGTGCCGGGCTTTTACGTGGCGGCCGGCCATGAAGGCGATGGTATCGGGCTTTCCCTTATCACCGGTAAATTGATATCCCAAATGATCTGCGGCGAAGCACCGGAAATCCCTATCGATGCCTTAAAACTTAGCCGATTTATGGATACGACTACCGATTTTTCACAAGCGCATTAATTCAGGAATTGTTAAATGAGCAGTGGCGAAACGTTTGAAATTGAAGTCAATGGCAAAACCATTTTGGCTTGCAGCGGGCAGACCATTGCCGAGGCGCTGCTGGCCAACGGTTTGAGGATGTTGCGGATAACCCCAAAGCAGGCATCCCGGGGGGTCTATTGTGGAATGGGGATTTGTTATGAATGCCGGATGATTGTCAATGGCATTCCCAATGTTCGCACCTGTATGACGCTGGCAACACCGGGCTGCCGAATTACCACCCAGAATGATTCAAGGATAACACTTGAGAAATGAAAGAATTTGATCTGGTCATCATCGGCGGAGGCCCTGCGGGGACCACTGCCGCAACTGAGGCGGCCCGCATGGGAGCCACTGTTGCCCTGGTTGAAGAAAACCAAAATCTGGGCGGGAAGGTATTTGCGCCAACGGGTAATATGATCAAAGGCGGTGCTGCCGATGAAATCGAAAAAAACATTGGCAGCCGGATTCTGAAAGATTTTGACCGGATCCAGGATAACATATCCGTATTTTTAAACACTGAGGTATGGGGTTTCGGTGATCAAAAGACCGTTTTGCTTTACCCGCGAGACGACGTCGACAAACCCGTCAAACGCATTAAGGGTCACAAATTGATTTTATCCGTTGGCGCCTTTGAGAAAGCGATTCCCTTTCCGGGGTGGACGCTTCCCGGTGTGTTTTCAGTGGGTGGGTTAAACACGCTGGTTAAAAAGGGGATTGTGCCCGGGAAACGATTTTTGATTGCCGGAACCGGTCCCTTGCAGCTTGTATTGGCCAATCATCTAATCCAAGCCGGTGCCCGCTTAAGCGCCATTGTTAATGCGGCCTCCCTGAAGGACATTGCGGCAAATGCCCTCAAGCTTTCTGCAAATATTGACTATCTGAAGATACGGTCCGGATTTGACTATCTGCGCAACATTAAAAGACATCATATCCCCATTTATCGCTCTCATATTATTTCCAGAATATATGGTACCAGCGAGGTTGAAAAGGCCCAGATCGTAAAGGTGGATGGATCCTGGAATCCGATAAAAGGAACCGAAAAGGAAATCAGCGTCGATACCGTAGCTTACGGATTCGGCCTGATTCCCTGTACCGAGCTGACCCAGCTGTGTGGATGCAAACATATCTACGATGAACGCCTTGGCTACTGGAGAGTCGAGCTCAATGAAAGAATGGAAACCAGCATACCCGGCGTATTTGCGGCCGGGGACGGCCTGACCATCAAGGGGTATTCCGCGGCGATCGAGGAGGGCAGAGTCGCCGCGCTGGAGGCCTGCGCCCAGCTTGATCGCGTCAGCCGAACAGAAGCCGATAAGTTACTTCGGCCCGCGTTAAGAAAATTAAAACGATTCAATCGTTTTGGCCAAATTATGGATACCCTCTCTACGCCCGGGCCGGGGATATTCAATATCCTGTCTGATGACACGGTGGTGTGCCGCTGCGAAGAGGTCACCATGCAGGATGTTATCTCTGCGGTGGCCAACGGCGCCAGAGATATCAACGATATTAAAAGAAGAACCCGGCTCGGGATGGGGCACTGTCAGGGGCGTTTCTGCGGTCAAGTGATAAACGAATTAATCTGGAGATTAACGGGTGTTCGCAAGCAGCGTGAAATTTTCACGCCCCGAACTCCGGCCAAACCGGTACCCTTCGAATATCTTGCCGGAGAATAGTAGGTCGTTTCCTTATTTCTGTCGCCATAACAGTGGGAGCGGCATCTTGCCGCGAATGAGCTATGTATCGCACCCGGAAGGCGCTCCCACAAATGATGGATCTGAAGCAGCAAATTCGAAACAATCTACTATAGAAGGGAGATTGGGAAACAATGGGTTACCGTTCTAAAGATCAAAAACTTTTTTCGGGAGATGGCGCCAGCCATCGACGGGCGATTTACAAAGGATGCGGATATGATGATGTCGATCTTTCACGGCCGTTGATCGGGGTGGTCAATACCTGTAACGATGCCGCCCTGGGACATGTGCACCTGGATAAACTGGCCGAACACGTCAAGGCGGGAATCTGGCAGGCCGGTGGAACCCCTTTTGAATTCGGTACCATTTCCACCTGTGGAGAAATTTCAATCGGCACACCGCATTTGCGCTACGAAATGGTGATTCGGGATGTGATTGCCTCCTCGATAGAAATCATGGCCAATGTTGAATTATTTGACGGTCTGGTTCTGCTGGCCTCCTGTGACAGCATTATTCCGGGCGTCATCATCGGGGCTTTGAGGACCGGGCTTCCAAGCATTTTTCTCTCAGGCGGACCGCAGCTTCCCGGCCGATTTGAGGATCGGCCGGTGGTCATGTCCGAACTCGGTCAGGAAGTATTTGGTGCCCGTGACAAGGGCAAAGAAAAGCAGCGGCGACTGCGGGCTTTTGAAGATCGGGTGTGCCCGGGGCCGGGAGCATGTTCTTTGATGGGAACGGCCAATACGATGCAAATAATTGCCGAAGCCTTAGGGATGGCGCTGCCGGGCTCATCGACTGTTCCGGCAGTCTACGCTGAAAAATTGAGATTTGCCAAAAGAACCGGTAGAAGAATTGTAGAGTTGGTCAAAGACGATACACGGCCTTCGGAGATCATTACCCGGGCGAGTCTCTTAAACGCGATCATGGTAGAGCTGGCGATTGCCGGCTCAACCAACGCGGTGATGCATCTGATCAGCTTTGCCAGAGAGATGGAAATAGATCTAGGGCTTGAAGACTTTGATCAACTTTCCAGAAAGGTACCGGTGATTTCCAGGGTGATCCCAACCGGGCGTGCGACGGTAGTTGATCTGCATAATGCCGGAGGTGTTCCCGCTGTAATGGGTGAGCTATCCTCCATGCTGGATGGTGGGGCCAGGAATGTCTCGGGCCAGACGGTCAAAGAGATCATAAAAGATAACCGCTCGACTGATACGGAAGTGCTCACAACGGTTACGGATCCGGTTTTTCCGAACAGCGGTATTGCCGTGCTAAAAGGTACCCTGGCACCGTTAGGCGCCATCAGCCGGACCACAACCATTCCGGAAAACCGGATGACACACACAGGGCCGGCCCGGATATTTCACTCAGATGAAGATGCCTATCAGGCAGTCACAACGGGTAAAATTGAAGCCGGAGATGTGATTATTATTCGCTACGAAGGACCCGTGGGAGCACCCGGGATGCGAGAGATGATGATGACAACCGATGCATTGGTGGGTCTGGGTATGGCCAACGATGTTTTTGTGGTAACGGATGGCAGGTTTTCAGGCTTTACCGAAGGGTCCGCCATCGGTCATGTGGCTCCTGAAGCGGCGGTCGGCGGTCCCCTCGCTATTGTAGAAGAGGGCGACCCTGTGATGATTGACATCCCCTCGAGAAAACTGGATCTGGATATTTCTGAAAAGGAAATTAAAAAGCGATTAGAAGTTTGGTCTCCGCCGCCCGCGAAGGTCAAACGCGGGATTCTATCAATTTATGCCAAAACTGCTTTACAGGCCCACCAGGGGGCCATGATAGATGACAAATTGAGATAACGGGTGCTTGGTTCAAACTGAAGGAGGTTGCCATGAGTGAGGATCTTTGCGGGTATTTTGGGAAACAATTAAGAATTTCCCTGGATACCAAAGAAACACGTGTGGAGGAAATCGATTCCGCGGTCCTTAAGAAATATTTGGGCGGGGTTGGATATGGTGCCAGGGTGCTTTATGATGAGATTAAGAAGGGCATTGATCCGCTCTCTCCGGATAACAAGATCGTTTTTGCCACCAGTCCGTTAACGGCAAACAATATCCCTGGTGGGGGCAGCATTATGCTTTGCTTCAAATCACCCTTAACCCATATCTGGGGAGAATCGAGGTGTGGTGGTGACTTCGGACCGGATATGAGAAGGGCTGGATTTGATGCGCTGATCATAGAGGGTAGAGCTCCTGAACCGGTTTTCCTTGTAATTAATGATGATGACGTTTCGCTCAGACCGGCCGGGCATTTGGTCGGCGAAAAAGTTACCGCAAAGATCGCCAGGATACGAGATGAGTTAAATGACCCTAAAATTTCTGTCATGTGCATTGGACCGGCAGGAGAAAAACTGGTAAAAATTGCCACCGTTATGCTAGCGCATCGCGCCGCAGGAAGATGTGGTGCCGGCGCTGTCATGGGATCGAAGAATCTTATGGGCATTGCGGTCAAAGGTTCGCGGCAAGCGAAAGTCGCCAATCCGGAGAAAATGAAAACGGCCATAAAAAATGCAATGAACATCATTCGTGAAAGCGAGACCGCCGCCGGATTCAAGGAACACGGAACACCGGGGGATATGGGACCCAATGATGCCGCCGGTGACTGGCCTACCAAAAACTGGCATTCCAATTCCTGGGGGAAGGGAGAAGAACTTTACGATAAATTCTTTGAACAGCATCTGGTAAAAAATAATGGATGCTACCGGGGATGTCCCATTGCCTGTGGGAGAATCGCTGATGTGAAATCAGGAAAATTTCAAACCCCCGCACACGAGGGCAGCGAATATGAGTCTCTTTCGGCATTTACGGCCTTTGTGTTGAATGAAGATATTGAGGCCGCAATTCATAGTACCTATCTATGCAATGAATATGGTATCGATACCATCTCTGCCGGCGCGCTGATTGCCTTTGCCATGGAATGTTATGAAAATGGCATTTTAACAAAAAAAGATCTTGCGGATATGGATCTGAGCTGGGGCAATCCGGATGTCCTTCCCGAGCTTGTAAGGATGATATCCTTAAGAGAAGGTATCGGTGATATCCTTGCGGAGGGTGTCAAGGTTGCTTCAGAAAAGATCGGCAAAGGATCTGAAGAATTTGCCATTCACGGCAAAGGTCTCGAAGCACCGGCCCACGATCCCAGATCGGGCAAGGCGCTCGCAGTGACTTATGGAACGGCCAGCAGGGGGTTGTGTCATATCCAGCCGCTTGAGGGCATGGCCTATGATTCTGGAAAGCTCGACTGGGGCTTGACGCCGTATGGAATTCCTGATCCCAATTCTGTCGAAAGATGGGAGGAGAAGGGAAAAGGCCAGATTGTCAAGGTTCTTCAAGATGGATTGGTGCTGCCGGATATCTTAAATACCTGTAAATTTTTTATGTATGCGGGGATCACACTTGACCATCTATCGGAGCTGCTTTCGGCATCAACCGGCTGGGACATAAAAGGCAGGGATTTGTTGAAAGTTGGTGAAAGGGTCCTTAATCTTCAGCGGTTGTTTAATAAGAGAGAAGGATTGAGCCGCAAGGATGATATATTGCCCGAAAGAATCAAACAGAAGCCTGCTTTCGGGTTTTATGAAAAAGAGGACCAATGTGCGATCAAAGATTTTGAGGGTATGCTGGACGAATATTATGAGGCCAGAAAATGGGATATAAACACCGGTATGCCGTCAAAAGAAAAGCTAAAGGAACTCGGATTAGAAGAGCTGGAATAGATGTTTTGCTTTTATGCGCACCATTCAGGTATTAAGACCTGCGAGTCCTATCAAAAGATCAGGATATGAAAATTAGGGTAAAATTATACACGATACTTAAAAAATATGGGGAGGGCAAAATTGACGAAAACAATTACCTGAATTTGCCGGAACAAGAGACCCTGCATGGGCTGGCAGCCTATTTAGGAATTCCGGAGAAGCAAGGAAAGGTTTTTCTTGTCAATGGTTCTCCCCGTACAAAAGAATACAAACTGAGCGAGGAAGATGAGGTAAAAATACTAGGTTTCATTGGTGGCGGCTGATATTTTGTTTTATGTCAATGTATCCCAAGTTTTGGTTCGTCAAATTTCCTCTGGTTTAAACCCCATATACAAGTTCCTAAAATTTCATATTACATCAGCACATCCAACAAATTTTCGACTTCTGCAATTTTCAGCTTCAGGCACGGCATCTCCTCGCGCCAAGTTAAGCCCAGATCGCTGGGAGTGGATGAGAATCCATGAAATTCGATATTGTTACCCAGTGGGTGATCGCACAACGCGAGAGTCCCACCTGACCAAGGCTTAGCCAGCAGGTCAACAGCGAAATCCGCGGGCAAACCCGGTAACGGGAGTCCGAAGCCGGATGGAGCAAGGCCGCAGGCTGTGTGATTGAGCCCCGAAATCGTGCACATGGTGGTCATTAGGATAAGTTCGGGAAACCGGACAAAAGCCGACGTTGTGGAGATAACGGAAGGCAGCCGTTTTGGTTACGTTATGGCAAGTGACCAAAACACCACCGGGGTCTGAGAGCAGGGCATGCAGCTAAAGGGGTAGCCTGGGAACTTGGGAGAGCCAAATGTTTCCTTGGCAAATGTAATCCGGTCAAGGGCGCCGGTCAGCCAATGAGGCGGAGTCCTGGCACTGGAAAGGAGTGCTCTATCCTGACCAGTGAGCGAACGCAAAGGAGCGACCAAGGTATTGGGGGCGGATAGCGAATAGCGAACAAACCCGAGACGGGCATTTGGCAGTCTTAGCTGACAATAGTACCGATGGTCAGATGGTTTTGACCGGTAAGGTGGGGACCGTTGTCCAAGGGACCCACTGCAGGGAAGGGGAGGCCGGGCATGACGTTCTGCTGGGATGACCCACGGGAGGGACTTTGAGCCCACAAACCGTGTAACCGTGCCCTCAGCAGAGTGTGTGTCAGGCTGTAGATAAAATATCTATGGTCTGGAGGACAGCACAGTTATGCGCCAAATGGGCAATCGCCCGTTTGATATCTGCAAAATTGCCAAAGTTGTGTTATTCTCAATATACATGCATTTTTATTGATAATGTAATGTCGGCGAGATATGCCCATTTGGGGGCAGATCTTATTGAGAAAAAATCCTTGCTTTCCGTCGGCCAAGTGTGAGAAATGAGTCCCCAAAAAGATGTTAACATGTTTAAAAAACCCAAATACGGAAATGAATTTTGCAAGATAGAATTTCTAATCGACGCTTAAGCTTCAGAAACTTAATCAACATCTATAAACGCCAAGCCTCTTATCTGGTAAAGCTTAAAATATAAGTCGCCTAAAACAATAAGCTCGATTAAATTGATATTGACATTAAGAAACGTATTGCTATTAAATTCGATATTTTTAAGCGATTTTTAGTTTCGGAAGTAGATAACCTATTTTGATTATTAGTTTAAAGCAAAATTTGATTAAAGGAGGAAGTTATGGCCAGAAAACCAATTAACGTTAAATTTCTATCGGAAAAAGGGGGATCTGAAGAAGCATTTTTCGCAAAATCGGATGAAATTAAACTTAGGGAGCTCAGGGAAAAGGCAGCTAAAGAAACAGACAAAAAATACGCTGAAGAACACAAGTATCACTGTTTCAGGTGCGGCACAAAGAGCTTGGCTGAAATTGACGAGGGCAAAGTCAAAATTGACATATGCGTCAATGAAAACTGCGGGGCAATACATTTGGATCCAGGAGAGCTGAATGAACTAATCAAAGATCAAAGTGCGCTTTCAGCAGCAAAAAAAGCCTTCTTATCTGTATTCAAATAATAGCGATCCTTAATAAATTTGTTATATCTTACATATGATAGGTCATTTAGTTAAAAGGCAGGGTTGCATGTCGCCCTGCCTTTTCTTTTGTCAATTTTCCGCTCTTAATAGTCTATATTAAAGTTGTACTATCTCCAACATATCAGTACTTTTGAATCTCAAAAAAAGTTGCGATATTCGTTTTATATCACAAGCGCACGTCGCAAAATTCGTCCCTTTCCAAATTGTATATTAGGGGGCACAGTCCACACTTTCACTGAATTGCAGATTCCGGCTATGTACCCGTAACAAACGTTAATATTTCTATTAATATTAATTGGTTAGATACGATTTAATAATTCGTATTTTACAGCCTGTCAAGTAAAATCATTGCTCACAGTTGTCCTTTTGAGCACCTCCAAAAATTCGATACAGGCACGATACACCCAACTTAGATCATAGCAAAAAACATTACATTGCCAAATATATTCTAAAATATTGAAATTCTCGGGCTATAGCAAAAATGATGCGCTTTATAATTTGCCTTTATTTTATTCGGTATTTTATAATCACAAATCAAGACACGACCCCAAGGACACACAGGGATACACTTCGGTCTAATCTACAACCTAAAATGTCTTTTCAATGCCGGTTTTTTTACCGGACGTTCTTTGAGTGGATTCATAGTTACTCCAGAACCAACATCAGGTAGCGTTTCCACTGGACGGGTTATTAAAAACGCTCCTTTTTGGATCCACTTTTTTAACTCCTGGGCAATTTCTCTGGCTTTAGGTAAACTAGACAAAGCTGCGGTTCTTATCTCTTTACCTTTGACTGAAATTTTTCCACTTCTCAGTTGAGCATAGCTAACGTGAGCCAAGGGTTTGCCCTTAAACTCAGGATAATCTTCACTATAATCAACTACTGGGGCTATAATGTCAGCATCACTTATCGCTGTTGCTTGAACCATTTCTTCATCCAAAATAGGAATGGGTATCCCGATTCCCACCGCAATAGATACGCCATAACCAGTCATAGAAGCACCTCTAAGGAAGGCAGGATTCATCTTTTTCATATCTCCCATCAGAGCAATTGTTCCGGCCCCCCCGGTTGGTATTTCATTGTCGGTTCGCTTTACTTCCGGATCATGCTGAGTCCCGTAATAGACCACATATCCGACTCCGCCTCCTAAAAATATTCTGGTCCCAATCCCAATCGTTCGATAATGGGGATCATTTAAAAGAGGACTAAGTTGACCAGCGGAACAATAATTAGCGTTATTCATATTGGGCCGCAAAATACCCATATAGGTATAAACAGGTTTTTTGGAGTTGGCATTTATCCCAACGTTGTAGTTTTGATAGGCATTGCGTGGGTTGAGTAATGTTGCTGAATTTAAGTCCTTTATGTTGATCAAAGTTGATATTACTCTGCGGGGATAACAATCGGTACCATAGGATGTCGCTTCCAACAGTATATCTTTACCTGCCACCAAGTCTTCAATTACATGCCCTCCCCCATAACTAAATCTGCCCGGGTGGACTTTATTGGCCGGATCGTCGTCCGGAATTTCTGTCGCCCCCAGGTAAAGATCTACTGCAGCAATTCCACAATAAGCGCTCACTCCATTTAGCCAGGCTTTTTTATAGTTCATTTTTGGCTTGGTATGCCCGGTATTAAGCAAAGCGCCCGAAGAACACATCGGGGCAAAAGTCCCAGTTGTCACAACGTCTACTTCTTGGGCAGCTCTTTTAGCGCCTTTCTCTTTTACGATATCGATAATCTCTTCAGCTGTGACGACAACCGCTTTTCCTTGCCGGATCTTTTCGTTTATTTCTTTATATGTCTTGGGCATAATTTATATCCTTCTACTTTTGTGACGCAGCCACGTGCTGGTCGACAGATTCTAGAGCTCCAAACGGACAAGCAGGAATACACAGTCCACAGGCCACGCACAGCTCGTGCTTAAAGAGTACTAATCCTGTTTCATTATTAATATGAAGTGCGTCTGGAAAACATTGACCCACACAAGATCCACAGTGGGTACATTTTGCTTCTTGCCAAATCAAATTCTTTGTTGGGAAAACTAAACGAATCCCAATTTGATTCAAATA
>JASFIX010000088.1:0-10102 GCA_050122435.1 Desulfobacterales bacterium | reverse complement strand
TTAAAAATGCTTTTGATCAGCGCCGCCTCCGGAAGTGCCATAATCGTTTGACCGGCTCGGATAAATTCGGCGGGATTGTCATTTCGGGCAAGCACAATGAGCGCACCGGTTCTCTCTGCTGCCATTTCAAACAACGTCTGAGTCAATTCTTTCGCGAAAGTTTTTTTAAAGACACGCCGGCGGGAACGCAAATACCTCATCGGACTGACCTTTTCTAATACCTGGCGAATTTCTGCCTGGAAAAGTATCAGCAACAGAATAAGGAGTACTTGCCACAAAATCTGAAAAACCCAGGTCGTCAGAAAAAGATCCCAGAATTTGGCAATCGAATAAATGCCGCCCAGGGCCACCAAGCCAATAATGACACGAAGTGCGCGGCTTTCGCGGAACCACACATAAAGCTGATAGGCGACAATGGTAAGGAAAAGAATATCGACGATATCTCGCCATGTGGGTGCAGGAATAAGGTCTAGTAAATACACGGATTGCTGAAGTCCTTGAGTCTTACTATCGTGGAGTACAGGAGTGATGGAGTATTGGAGTATTGTAAAAACATCCATCCGTTAACCATTACTCCAGTACTCCAATACTCCAACACTCCAACATTTCAAACTTAGTATAAAATGATACCCTCTCGGTGTAATTGGATTCTTTTAGGTTACAAGTCTTTATAAAAATATTAACAGGATAACGCAGATTCGTCAAAGCAGAAGTGGTTTCAATACCGCTTATCGTAATTTACCCCTCATAGGATTTGCCGCATTCTTTGCAACGGCCATCAGGTCCGATAACACCAATACAGCTTTCATCGCTGCAAAGTGTGCGGTTTTTCCAACTATCATCGAACTGGGGTGCCGGCTGCTCATCAAGATCTTCCTGTGGTAGGCTGTCGCTTTGAGCCGTTTCGGTTTCTGCGGAGGGCGCTTCTTTGTAAGGTTTGCCACATTCTTTGCAGCGGCCATCGGGCCCGACCACTCCGATACAGCTTTCATCGATGCACAAGACCCGGTTTTCCCAGTCATCTTCGTCAATGATGACTTCTTCTTTGTTTAATTCGGCAGGTTCATCCGGCATATTTACACCTCCAGTAATTCTTCAAGGTCTTTTAAATTTTGGATGTGGTATCGGGTTGGCAATGTTTCATTGCGATAGGCCACAAAAGGAATCTCTGCTGCCAAGGCCGCCTCGGCGTCTACCTGCGAATCACCAACATAGAGGGCCTGGTGTGGCACAATGTTGAAATAGGACAATATTTTAAGCAATGCATCCGGATAGGGCTTTGGACGCGGGATATCAAATGAAGTCACCACCAGATCAAACTGTTCGGTTAAGTTAAATTCAGCCAGCAGCCGGTCCATGGTGTCGGAACGGTTTGTGGCAATAGCGGTTTTCAATTTGGGCCTGATCTTTGAGAGCAGCGGAACTAGATGAGGCTCAATTCTCAATAATTTAAGGAATCGGTTGTAATCCATGGTCTGGCGATAAGCGTGTACGGCAGCAATGCTTTCTTCGTCATCAAATAAATGCGCGATGGCTTCCTTTAAGGTGTGCTGATGGGCATAGACAAATTGGTCCGCTGTCATCGCCGGTTTGCCAAAATGCTTTAAAATATGATTGTAATAGGCACGGTTGGCCGCTTCGGTATCGAAAAGCACACCGTCGCAATCAAAGACAACTGCTTTCAGATCATTCATACGAATCTACTAGTCACCTTTTTTTTCTTTTTCGGTTGGCTGCCGCACTTGGCCATAAACTCGGATCTGAAGTTCAGGCTTAATCTTGCTGTCGGTTTCCAGGGTAATGATATCGAAATAACTGCCCTTCTGCATCCTTTTATTTTTAACGGTCAGCGCATATTTATTCCCGTTTTCACTTTTTTCCTCCGACAGTTGATAGGAAATGTCTTTGCCGTCTCTGACACGAGCATTTATGATTTTGAAAGGGTACTTGGGTGTGGGGATGATGGTCACCCTTCTTTTTATCTCTTGCCCGGTAACGCCGTGCAATCGAACCTGTTTGGGTCGAATCGTAGCAAATTTTTCAATCTCTCCGATGATTGAAAGCTTCATTCGCGGATTCTTTTTGTCGTTGGAATAAATGGTCGCGGTCTTTAATAATTTTTTGCCGCCTTTGTGATTGGTGCTGACTTTTAAGGTAACTTTTCCCTCACCGCCGGGAGGGATCTGCCTCGTATAAGAGACAGCCGTGCACCCTCAGTCGGTTTTGACTTTTTGAATCTCAAGCGGCGCCGAGCCTTTATTCTGAACAACAAAATCGTGGGTGACTTGGTGGCCCTCCAAAACCGGTTCAAATTCATACCGCAGGGTCGGCAGATGGATGATCGGAAGCTTTAGAGAAACCTGTAAAATCTCGACCCTTTCAGCCAGCGCTGGATCTTTTAGCCTGTTTTTCCCTGTCACCGGCTCAGAATCGCCTAAAGGTTTAATCACCATCCGACTCGCATCGACACCGTGTTTTACAAACCACTGCTGCACCGCCTCGGCGCGTTTCTGCGAAATCGCGCGATTTTTTTCAGGTGTACCGTGATTGTGGCCATAGCCTTCAATTTGCAAACCGATGTCCCGATCTGCTTCGAGCGCTGCCTGAACTTTTTTAAGATCATTTTCGAATTCCGCCGCAAGTACCGCAGAATCGTTTTTGAAATAGACAGTTGATAGGTTGACGCGCCCGTTGCCGCTTTTGTCTCCATACGCATACGCGCTGAGACACACCACGGCCAATAATGAAATAAGAACAACACGTCCCTTTTTCGTCATTCGACCCACTCCTTATATGGATTCAAAATTAACCCTATCTAGAAATTTTATGATTTCAAACGATCGCTGTCAAGTTGGCGCCATCTTTCCTGAACTAAGAAGGGTTATGCCCGTTGCCGGTTGAGCCCGTTTGCCGGTTAAAAAAATCATTGTTCACGGGTACAATCCGCCTCCGGCGGACCAACCTAAAACCGTCTACGACGGTTTTAGAGGAGGGAGACGGGGTCCACATCGATGGCAACCTTCACCCGGCGATTATGAAACAGGGTGGGATTTTCAGCCAGAAGCTGAGTGGCAAATTGATGCAAGGCCTTGGCATGCCCGCCTTTTAAAAGGATTTGCCATCGATAGCGACGGGCGACTTTTGTCAGAGATGATTCAATCGGTCCCATGATTTCAACGGTGCCGTAAAGCGATGAATTTGACGTTTTCAGCGTCCGGCATCTGTCGCCCAACTGGTGCGCGTAATTTTTGGCCAGCGCCGGATCTGTGCCGGAGATTTTAAGCTGGATCATTCTTGAAAACGGAGGATAATTTAAGGCTTTGCGAAAATTGATCTCCTGATGGTAAAAAGCATCAAAATCCTGATCTCTGGCAGCCAATATACTGAAGTGTTCCGGATTATACGTTTGCAGAATCACCCGCCCTGGAAAAGATCCTCTTCCCGCCCGCCCGGCTACCTGTGCCAGAAGTTGAAACGTCCGTTCGCCGGCTCTAAAATCGGGGAAGTTCAGCGAAAGATCAGCGCAGATGATTCCCACCAGAGTAATATTCGGAAAATCGTGACCTTTAGCTACCATTTGAGTCCCGACAAGGATGTCAATGGTTTGATCCTTGAGACCTTTAAGCAATTTAACAATGGCCCCCTTCCTTGAGGTGGTATCCCGATCCATGCGGGCAACCCGGGCGTCGGGAAAAAGTTTGAGGACCGTGGTCTCAATTTTTTCGGTACCGAGCCCCAATTTCTTTAATTTAGAAGATCCGCAGATGTCGCAACGGGATGTTGCCGCGCGGGAAAATCCACAGTAATGGCATTTAAGTGCATTGGCCTTCTGATGATAGGTAAGGGAGATATCACAATGTTTGCAGCGCTGCGGCTGTCCGCATGATTGACAGAGTGCAAAATTGGCAAATCCACGGCGGTTTAAAAAGAGCAGCACCTGTTGGTCACGATCGAGCGTGTCTTTGATGGCCTGTTGCAACGGCGGTGTAATAAACCGCTGCACTCCCCGGTATCCCAGGTTTTCACGCAGATCAACGATTTTTATATCAGGCAACGGGCGGCTTTCGATGCGCTGCTGCAGGTTAAGCTGAATAAATTTTTTTGAAAAGGCGTTATAACAGGATTGAATCGAAGGCGTCGCTGATCCCAGCAGTGCTACGCAATCATTGAGTTTAGCCCTGACCACTGCAAGATCCCGGGCATTATACCGTAGATTATTTTCCTGCTTATAGGAGCTATCGTGCTCTTCATCTACGATCGTAAGCCCCACTTCCGGAAACGGGGCGAAAATGGCTGACCGCGCGCCAATGGCTATATCCGCTTTTTGCTCTAAAATACGACTCCATTGATCGTAGCGCTCGCCGGCTGAAAGACCACTGTGAAGCACGGCAACGCGCTGGCCGAATCGGGCCCGGAATCGCCTTTCCATCTGGGTAATGAGCGCAATCTCCGGTACCAGTACTAAAACGGACTTTCCCTGTTTGAGGGTTTCAGCTGCAACCTGCATGTAGACTTCGGTCTTGCCGCTGCCGGTGACCCCCTGCAGGAGAAAGGTTGAAAACCCTTTATTTAGAGCGTCAACGATTTGTAAAACGACCGTTTGCTGCTCGGCGTTCAGTGTGGGGGGGGTGTCAGCGCGGATCGGCTCTCCAAATGGATCTCGATAAACCCGTTTATGCCGAACCGTCAGATATCCGTCGTTTTCAAGCGCCCGAACCAGACGTGCTGCGGTCGGCACATGCTTTTTGAGCTCGGACATCGAAATTTCGCCTTGATCGCTCAGGATGTCGATGATCCGTTTTCGGGGTTTCGAAAGCCGATCCAGAGCCGGAACAGGATCCGCCAAAGCGAAAAACCGCTCCTGGCGAGTCTTGATCGAAGCTTCCCTCAGCTCTCGGGTCTTTAATATATATCCGCTGCGTTGAAGTGAATGGACAAGTGCTGCGGGCACCACCTGGTTCAGCTTGCGGCTCAAAAGATTCAAACGGCACGGCCCTGAATCAAGCAGTTTCAAAACCTCACTTTCTAATGGATTGATTGCATCGCCTTTTAACGCCCGCTCTCCCTGCGGCGTAATCGTTATCGAAGCATAATCATAAAGCGTCAGACCGCCCGGCAACGCATTCTTGATTACATCACCGATAGGATGTTTATAGTAGTCTGAAATCCATTGGAAAAAAGAAATCATCGCCGAACCAAACAGGGGCTGTTCGTCGAGTACATCCAAAATATGCTTGATTTCAGCCGTCCCGGACTTCTGTGAAGGTCCCAAAATATAGCCGGTTACCCTGCGTTGACCAAAAGGCACGAGGACACGCTTTCCGGGCGCTACAAAAGGCAATAGGAACTGCGGAACACTGTAAGTGAAGGTATGATAAACGGGTATCGCAACCGCAACTTCGATATATGAATTTTCAGCAGTCATCTGGATAACTTGTGACAGCGAACGTTGCGTGAAAAAAGCCAGGGTGATTCTGTCCGGCAACGTGCAAGAACGTTTAATAGTTGAAATTTTTCAAGAAATTTGATTTACTAATAAATAATGTGATGCTAATATAGCGCCGACTTGAAATGGATTCAACCCTATCTGTTTCTAAACGGCTAATCCGTAAATATGAAGACGACCGGCAGGTCGGCTTTATCTGTTTTTGCACGTACCGTTTCCAGCGGAAAAAATCCTAAAGAAATTTCAATACTGGTCGATGCATGTCACAAGGAGGCAATTATGCGAAACAATGCAAAATCATGGGTGGTCTTCGGAGTGATCGCAGCCTTGATTGCTGTGCCATTTGCGACTCCAGCCCTGGCCCAGGAATATTTTGAGACGCAAGAAAACAGTGGCGAGGCGATGCTGTATGATACGATTGTCATGCGGCCTGCCGGATTGGTTGCCACAATCGTCGGATCAGCCGTTTGGTTAGTAAGCCTGCCATTCTCTGCATTGGGCGGCAATGTCGATACAGCGACCCAAAAGCTCGTCAAAGAACCCGCTGCATATACCTTTAAACGGCCCTTAGGCGAATTTTAACCCCGGTTAAATTTTCTTCTTGCTTGACACAGGGGTATTAATTGCATATACGAAGCTGCAATTAATGACTCACAATGCCGTTGTACCTTTTGTTCGGTTTTGTCCTGCCTGTTATTTCATACATCCATAACCTGTCACAGAAGGAGGTTGCCGTGCCGGTACATGTCGTTGATCACCCCCTAGTCAAGCATAAATTAGCCTTTGTCCGGGAAAATGATATCACAACCAAAGATTTTAGAGATCTGGCTTCTGAGCTGGCCAATCTTTTAACCTATGAAGCGACTAAGCATCTGGAGACAGAGAATGTTACGATTCAGGGCTGGGCCGGTCCTGTTGAAGTGGAAAAAATCAAGGGGAAAAAAATCACCGTCGTCCCGATCCTGCGGGCCGGGCTTGGCATGATGAACGGTGTCCTCAATCTTATACCGACCGCCAAAGTCAGTGTTGTTGGATTATACCGCAATGAGGAAACTTTAGAGCCCGTTCGGTATTACGTCAAAATGACCAGCAAGATGGATGAACGTATTGCCCTGATTCTTGACCCCATGCTGGCCACCGGCGGAACGGTGATTGCAACAATAGATCTTTTAAAAGAATCCGGCTGCAAACAAATCAAGGGAATATTTATGGTCGCCGCACCGGAAGGAATTAAAAAGCTGGAAAGCGCCCATCCGGATGTAGAAATATGGGTGGCGGCTATAGACGAAAAACTAAACGACATCGGATACATATTACCCGGTCTGGGAGATGCGGGCGATAAAATATTCGGCACAAAATAAGCCGTACGATACCATGAAATAAGTGCCATCTTTCGATAAACCCGCTTTGAAGCGAACAGGGGGCCAGCGCATATATGGCCGCAAAAAACTGGATCACAGCTTATAAACTGGGCTATCAAGACCATCTGTTCAGCATCCAAATTCTTCTGGTTGCATTCGGGACGCTAGTTACGGTACCCATTCTAACCGGCCTGGATCCCGCAGTTGCATTATTTACCGCCGGCGTTGCAACCCTCGTCTTTCATTTCTCCACCAAAAGGCAAATCCCGGTTTTTCTGGCGTCATCATTTGCCTATACCGCACCGATTATGGCAGCAACCCAAACATGGGGAATTCCCGCCACCCTGGGCGGACTGGTCGCCGCCGGTGTTGTATATATGGCTATCGGTGGAATTATTTACTGGAAAGGCCGCAACATCATACAGACATTATTTCCGCCGGTTGTCGTCGGACCGGTTATTATGGTTATCGGGCTCATGCTGGTTCCGGTGGCGGTTTCCATGGCCCTGGGCAAATCGAATCCCGCCTACCTCATACCGCAAAAAGTCAGCCTGCTGATCTCGATGATATCACTGGCAACAACCATTTTAATCTTCCTGTTGGCCCGGGGCACTCTGAAACTTATCCCCATTATATGTGGTCTGATCGCCGGGTATTTGGTTTCCATCCCATTTGGAATCATCGATTTTTCAATCGTTGCCGACGCAGCGTGGATTGCGGTCCCCAAATTTGTAGTCCCTCAATTCAACATCGATGCCATGGCTTTTCTTATACCGGCGGCAGTTGCACCGCTCATCGCACATTTTGGGGATATCTTGGTTATTGGCGAGGCTGTAGATAAGGATTACCTGAAAGAACCCGGTATCCATCGTACATTGCTGGGGAACGGCGCGGCAAACACTATCGCTGCGCTTGTTGGCGGGCCCCCGGTTCGCATTTATGCCGAAATTACCGGCGCAGTGACCGTTTTCAAAAGGTGGCAACCGGCAGTAATGGTTTGGGCTGCCCTGTTTGCAATGGCGTTGTCCTTTTTGGGAAAATTGAGCGCCCTATTCCAATCCATCCCCGACCCGGTTAGCGGCGGTATCCTGATTTTATTCTTCGGTGTGCTGGTGGTGGTGGGCATCAAATGCCTGCTGAAAGTCCAGTCCGAATTAATGGAATTCAGAAATGTACTGATTGTTTTGCTCATTTTGGTTACCGGAATCGGCGGGATCACCTTTTCAGCCGGTGCATTCGCACTCAAGGGCGTGTCACTGGCCACCCTAACAGGTGTAATTTTAAACCTTATCCTGCCGGATAAAAAAGGCACGGAAGACAGCTGATGTATAGTTGTATCTGCCGTATGATTTTGAGCCATATCTTTCCCTTCTGAAAGCGTGACTGGCATTTAAGGTGCTCAACTTAGGCGTTCAACCCCATCCGTCATGTGTACATATAGAGGCATTTTATACCGCTTTTCATAATTATGTTCCGAATTGCGGAAACGCGGCATAAGTGGTTGTAAAAAAAAACATTTGAATACCAAAACGTTTTTTTGACAACCACTATATATGCTGAAAGGAGGACAACATGGCAGATGATGTGAATCGAATCCGGGGCATTTTAGACTCTCATCGCAAACAGCTCTTAAAGCGTGCAAATGTTGTGGCCACCGGAATCGGCTATAAGCAAACCAGCGGTGAAAAAACAGATACGCTTAGTATTGTGTGTTCGGTAAAAGAAAAAGTGCCTGCCTCGCAGCTATCCGGACAAGACCTGATACCGACAGCAGTTGACAGCACCCCCACTGATGTCCTGCAAACCGGTGTTATCCGAGCGCTTCAAGCACCTACCGATCGTTTTCGCCCGGCACCCGGTGGAGTCAGCATTGGCCATGTGGCCATTACCGCAGGCACACTGGGATGCTGGGTGATAAAAAACGGCCAAAAAGTTATTTTATCCAACAATCACGTGCTGGCAAACAGCAATGATGCCGAAATCGGAGACGCCATTTTACAACCCGGTCCTCATGACGGCGGCAGTTTTCCTCAGGATCACATTGCAAATTTGACGCAATTCATCCCTATTTCCTTTCAAGGTGAATCCAGTGAATGCCAATTTGCCAATGCGGTCATCTCCGTTTTCAACCTGGGCTGCCGGATTTTTGGCAGCAACACCCGTTATAAAGCCATCAAAATACAGGCTGAAGACAACCGGGTGGATGCCGCCATCGCTACGCCGCTGAATGCAGCCGATATAAGAGATGAAATCATAAATATCGGACAGATCCAGGAAACCGTTCCGGGCGAACTGGGTATGGCAATCAAAAAAAGTGGGCGTACGACTGGCTTTACGACCGGTGAAATTCAACAGGTGGATGTTACCGCCAATGTCCAGTACGGTGCAGGACAGCTGGCTGTATTCACCGATCAATTGATGGCCGGTGCTATGAGCCAGGGTGGAGATAGTGGTTCGGCTGTTGTGGATGACCACAACCGCTTGACCGGGCTTTTATTCGCGGGCAGTGATACAACGACAATTATCAACCGCATCGAAAATGTATTTAGCGCCCTGGGAGTTTCACTGTGAGAACGATCGTGTTGGCTATTGTTCTCATCACACCCTGGCTGGCGCTGGGAGATGATCTGGCCATGTCACCATCCATTCAGGAAGTGAAAAAGCAACATGAAGCGCGTTTTTTAGATATGCCGGGTGTTGTTTCTGTTGGGATTGGACTGGACCCAAACGGTAATCAAGCGATCATCGTGGGTATGGATGCATCAAATCCTGAAATTGAAGCAGATATACCGGAAATGATAGAAGGTTTTCCCGTTATTATCAAAATCATCGGATCGCTCAAGGCTCAATGAGAAGTGAGACCTCCCCCGCTATCCTAAGTAAAACCATCTGGTGTTATACAAGGATAATCTTGACAACTATCTAAAATTTCTATATTTTTATGTATACGGTTGTCGACACCAACGCAATTTGGGGCAGTTGGCAACGCGAAAAATTACGAGTATATTATCTGCGAGAAACCGGAGTAATGGAGTATTTTGAATTTCGGAATGCAGATTTCGGATTTCGGATTTTGAACATGGTATTTGATCGATATTTTGATCTGCAATCTTTACCCTGTGGAATCCTCCGAAGGAGGGCCGCCTCTGGCGGCATTCCACTGGGCGGGTCTAAAATCCGCAATTAATTTTGCTCGATCACTCCAAAATAGCCCAACCTAAATACAGGATTATTTTATTGTGGCATTAAGGTGTTTGACCTGTTGTTTTGGGCGGGTACAGAGGTGAATTTTGAC
>JASFIX010000087.1:0-10195 GCA_050122435.1 Desulfobacterales bacterium | reverse complement strand
GCTCTGATAATGAGCGGATCAAAGATTTAAAATGAACTCAGGTAAGTGAAAGGACAATAGAATGCCAACCAAATTCAAACAGGCCTTAGAATCCGGCAAATTTGTGGTCACCAGTGAGGTGGCACCGCCAAAGGGGACTAACCTTGAAAAATTTGAACACCACATCGAGCTGTTAAAAGATAAGGTCGATGCCATGAATGTCACCGATCATCAAAGCTCGGTGATGCGCTATCCTTCTCTGGGGGGGTGCCTTAAGGTCAAAGAAGGGGGCGGCGAAGTCATTTTACAGATGACCTGCCGGGACCGCAACCGCCTCGCTTTGCAGGCTGATCTTCTTTTTGCATCCTATATGGGAATTCAAAACGTATTGTGTTTAACCGGTGACTCGATCATCCTGGGCGACCACAAGAATGCCAAAAGTGTTTTTGATCTGGATTCCAGCCAGCTGCTGGAAACCGTTCGAACGCTAGAACAAGGCAAAGATCTTGGCGGCAACGACCTGGATGGCGCAGTTTCATTCTGCGCCGGGGCCATTGTAACGCCCGAGGCCGACCCCCTTGAGCCGCAACTGATCAAGTTTGAAAAAAAGATCGAGGCCGGCGCTGAGTTTATTCAGACCCAGGCCGTTTATGATCTGGACAAATTCAAAGAATTTATGGATTACGCTCGCCAATTTAATGTAAAAATACTGGCGGGCATCATTCTGCTGACATCTGCTCCCATGGCCCGTTTCATGAACAAAAACATCGCCGGGGTATTCGTTCCTCCGGATCTGATCGATGAAATGGCATCCGCACCCAAAGGCCAGGCCATAACCAAAGGCATTGAAATCGCCGGCCGCATGATCAAACGTATCCATGAAGAAAAGATGTGTGATGGCGTACACATCATGGCCATCGGCAAAGAGGAACTGGTGCCGGATATTATGGCGGCTGCCGGAATAATTTAAGCCATTGTCACAAGATCGACGCGAAGCGAGTCGGGTTTGAAATCCTTGTCGACCGGAGCAACGGTAATCTTTTCAAGCCGATCTCGACCGTAAATGGTTGCAACCGTTGTGGACAGATGCAATGGTACAGTAATCTCTAATCCCTAAGTTAGGTCAAAATCATACATTTCTGAGGATTAAAAAACAAATAGAGTTCCTGTCCTTCTTCCTGCGAGAGGTTGTGCGGCGCCTGAACCCGGATCATGGTATCATTGACGCTGACAAAAAAGAATAAAAAGTTGCCCAGATAGGCCTTGTGGACAATCTTTCCTTTGAACACGTTTTCCGTGGCCTGCGGCGGTTGGGCAAATACTTCCACATCTTCGGGTCGTATAGAGGCATATACATTTGTGCCAGGTGTTGTGGTCGCGCCGTCCGGCTTGACACATACCATCTTTTCACTGAATTCAGTCCGCACCGCAACCGCATTGCGGTCCTGCAAAACTTCGACGACCTCGCCGGATATAAAATTCATGGTGCCGATAAAATCGGCAACAAAGCGGTTGACGGGTCTCTTATAAATCTCATGGGAATTGCCAATTTGTACCACGTTGCCTGAATCCATGACAGCAATGCGGTCCGAAATAACCATGGCTTCCGCCTGGTCGTGAGTGACGTATACCGATGTAATACCCATGCGTCTGACCAGGCTTTTGATTTCAAATCTCAATTCTTCTCTGAGCTTGGCATCCAGATTGCTCAGAGGTTCATCCAATAGCAATACTTTGGGATTGGTCACCAGTGCCCGCGCGAGCGCCACCCGTTGTTGCTGGCCGCCGCTCAATTGAGCGGGGTATCTGTCTTCCAGGCCCGCCAAACCCACAAGTTCCAGTATCTGCTGCGCCTGTTCGCGGATTTTTGGCTTGGGCATCTTCTGGAGCTTCAAGCCGTACACAATATTACTGAAGACCTTCATATGCGGCCAAACGGCATAATTTTGGAACACCATACCAATACCCCTTTTTGAAGGCGGAACGAATCCTGCCGAAAGCATCGGCTGTCCGTCAATAATGATGTCCCCTTCTTCCGGCTTTTCCAGGCCCGCGATGCAGCGCAAGGTGGTTGTTTTACCACATCCGCTGGGCCCCAACAGGGTAAGCATTTCTCCCTTGTTGATTTCAAGCTGGATGCGATTAATGGCCACGACGTCCTTAAAGCGCTTGAATAGATTTTGAATCTCGATAAATGCCATTCAGTTTGTCTCCTTGTGCAGTCGTCAAAAGTTCCGCTAGACGCGGTTCAGGTGTCAGGTTTCAGGTGTCAGCGTTTTGGCCGCTGGTTCCTTGCTTCTTGCTCCTGGCCAGGAACCAGTGACCAGAAGCCAGTAGCAAGAAGACTGAACATTTGAACTCTTGAACCCTGAACTTTGAACCTATGAACCTTTGAACCCTTATTTTTCGCCTGACCCCCAGGCGGCTTTGAGGACGCCTCCGCCGATTCTGGATATGATCAGCAGGAGGATAAAGGTGATCACAATCATCAAAAACGCCATGGCAGCGGCGATACCGAACTCCATGCCGCGGTGCCAGTTCAGATAAATGCCGATAGGCAAGGTTTCCCACCCGCCGCGATAAAGGAATATCGCCGTCGAGATCTCCTGGAAGGCCATAATGAAGAACATCACCACGCCAACGAGCACCCCTTTGAGCAATAAAGGCAATGATATACTGAAAAAAGTCCTGATCTTACTCGCGCCCGATACTTCAGCAGCCTCCTCGAGTGACGTATCCAGCTGCAGGTAAGAGGAATGCGCCATCCGCAAAAAATACGGCAGCCGCCGTGTAAAAAGGGCCAAAGGCATGATGATCCAGAATGTAGCCAAGGGGATGCCTTCCCAAAACGCCAGGAGGTAAGCCACGCCGATGGCGATGCCCGGAAACGCCAGCATCAGGGTAATTACAAAGTCAAGCGCATCCCTGCCCGGCACACGCGTACGCACGATGATATAGGCAGCGGGAAGCCCGAAGGCAATCCCGAAAACCAGTGCAATCCCACTAAAGAGGAAAGAGTTTTTGATCAAACCCGGGCTTTCCAGGAGAATGAGTCTGAAATTCTCGAGGGTCCAATATGTTGGAAAGGCCTCAAAGACCCATTTTCTTGAAAAGGCGGCTAATCCCAGCACAATTGGAATCAGCAGCACGAGCAGGGCGATAAAGACCATATACACATATGCGCCTGATTTCACCAGTGCGCTCGGCTCGATCACCCGGCCTTCAGAGGTGGTCCCTTTCGAAAGACCGGTGTACTTTCTCTTTTCGACCCACCACCTGGCGAACAAAAAGAGGCTGATGCACACAACCGCAGAAACAACCACAGCCACGATCCCCATGTATTTGCGATGCACGTCCGTAAAGTGATAGGCGATGTTGATGTACGAAACCGAGGGCAGCAAGTCGTGCTGTCCCAGAATCAACGGCGTCAGCCAATCGGTAAAGGGCCACAGAAACACGAGAACGGCGCCCGCCATATAACTGGGCGTGCAGAGGGGCATAGTGATCGTGAAAAATCTCCGGAAACCGCTGGCGCCCTCCACTTCGGCGGCTTCTTCAAATGAGGGGTCGATGTTGGTGAAACCAGCCGAAAGGCCGAGGACGATAAAAGGAAGCATGTGAAGGGCCTGTATAAATACCAGACCGTGCAGCCCGTAAATGAAATTGACGGGCTCTTCAATCAGCCCCACGTCCATCAGGAGCAGATTTAAAGTTCCATATTTTCCAAAAAAGATGATAAAAGCAAATACGCCGGCAAAAGCGGGTAAAACAATCGGCAGAAGAATAAGGGCTGTGAAAATGGTCTTGCCCCGGTGCCGGTATCTCGCCAGAATGTAGGCCAGGGGCACCCCGAACACCGTGGTCGTCACGAGTAACAGCGTGCTCAGGAGCAAGGTCTTTGCAAAAGTTTTGAGATAATAAGTGTCCCGGAAAAATTCCAGGTAATTTTGGATACCCCACCTGTCAGTTCCGGAGATTTTGAAGCTTTCCATTACCACAATTGACAGAGGGTAAATCACAAAAAAGGCAATAATCAGCCACAAAAAGGCTGCCAGATAGTAATTGCCGCGCGACATATTACATCCTTCCGGATCTGCTGCGTGAAGTATTCGTAAGCAGTGGGCTGCCCTGCTAGGATCCGGTTTTGGTTCAAAGAGCGATATCTAGCAGGGCAGGCCTGTATATCAAGCTGAGCGTGTTTTCAGTTGAGCTCAGTACATTTACTAATGGTGTCGCCGTTTCACCGCGATGATGATTGCGACCACTGACACACACATAGCCAATACCAGCAGCAGGATAATTCCAACTGGTACCTCCATTTTAGGTGCGACTGCCGGGGCCGCAGCGACGACGGGTGCAGCTTCGGCCGCACGAGCCTCCGCTGCAGCCAGACGAGCTGCGGCATAGTTGCCGTCTATTTCGAAAAGCCTGCGGGCTTCCTTTATTTTGGGTTCGGCCTTTGTCACATCTTTCTGCTGGCCTTTGGCCACCTCAATTTCGCCTTCAATCTCCTCGATCAGGAACAGGCTGCCTTTCAGTTCGCCCCACTTGCGGTAGATCTCATACTCGTATTTCTTATTGACGTCGTCCCACCTCTTGGTCGCCAGATCCAGGTCATACTCGATGAAGTCAACCTTCAGATCCCAGAACGAATCTACACCCAGTGCCTTCTTGGCGTGGGTGGCCATTTCAACGCCTTCTTTTTCCAACTCAGAAAAATTAATGTCGGTTCTGGCTGCGAAGTATCGGCCCTCTAACACGTATTTTTGTCCATCCATGCTGAACAGCCAGTCCAGAAAGATTTTACCGACCTCCTCGTTGGGTGCGCCTTTCAGCAAAGCCACGGCCTCCGGAGCCAGGACGGTTTTTTCCGGGAGCAAATCCCGCACCGGAAAGCCGTCTTTGCGCGCTGCCATGGCGTTCATTTGTGGCTGGGCAACTCCCATGGGAACTTCGCCGCGGGCCACAAGCTGGGTCGTATCCGTGCTGCCGGTGGAGAAGCGTGCCAGCTGCGCTGCCAGCAATCTCAGATAGCGCCAGGCTTCCTGTTCGCCAAATGCCTGCAGGAGAATTTCAACCGTTTCATGCATGGTGCCAGAGGCGTATGGCAGGGTATGCACAACGTTACCTCGGTAAATGGGATTGAGCAGATCGTTCCACGTTTTTGGCGGTGGCAGCCTCAGCTTTTTCATAACCTTCTCGTTGTATAGATTGGTAACAATCCAGGGCGCGAAACAGGTCCAGAAATCACCCGCATCTTTTACCTTCATACCGTGCCATTCGGCGGGAACTTTATCCCAATCCTTCGGTCGGTAAGGGACGACCAGCCCCTCCTGCTTCAAGACTTCATGCGCTGGTGCGCCGGCACCCAGAAAGATATCGGCATCCGGTTTGCCGCCCCAGGCCCTGACTTTATCCACACAAACCGGCCAGCCGCCCGGCCGTACGAAAGTAATGTCCACATCTTTACCGTAGGTCTTCTGATAGTATTCCTTGAAACCCTTATTTAGACTGGCGGATAACTCCTTGTAAACAGGACCAACCCAGCCGATTTTGTCCGCGGCCTGCACATGCGCTGTAAAAAAAGGCAGGAGCAATAACCCCATTGAAAAAACGGTAAAAACTGTTGCAGCCAGGATTTTTCTCCTCATTTTGACCTCCTTTTTTGTAATCGAGTTAAATTTAAATAAAAACGTTAATATTCTGGATCTTCTCCTGTTGTGAATATTTCCTTAGTTGGCCAAAAAACCGACAGCTTACAATCAATCCGATTGGTTCTTCACCTCCCTCCTTCATTTTGGTGGCCGATAATCGAAACAAATGTGATCGCCGTATTTTTAGAAAGCTGAATTAATGTTAAGATGTTTATAGAATTGGTACTCAAACAGTGTGGAGGGCTTCTAAAACAAAATAAACAACTAATGAAAATACGGACCTGAGTCAAGGAGGAAAAATAATTATGCCAGGAGATGAATATCGACAGGAATAAATCTCATTAAGGAAATATAGCCTAAAAATAGAATGGGGGGGTAAAATGCCCCCCCACCCATTGTCTGAATTGACTTTAAATTAATTTGAAGGATTAGATTAATTCCAACAGCTGCCGGGTCCATAACCGCCGCCGCGATACATTCCTCGACCCATTCCCTTGCCGCGGGGACCGTACCCGTCGCCTCTATATCCGAAGCGTGGAAAATCTTTTTTCATCTTGATGCGGTGCTCCAGGCGTTTTTGATCCAGCTCGCTTTCAAGATTGGAAATTTCCGTCTGTATTCCGGATGCCTTTTTGGCATCCGGTTCCGGCTTGGCCAGTTCACTGCGCAGCTCGAGTTCCTTTTGATACCGCTGCTCTCTGAGATCGGATGTGGCTTCAAAAAAAGCCTGACGTTCTTGGTCCAGTCTGGCAATGTCCTCGTCGCTCAGATCGCTCTGATATCCCTGTCCGCCATAACCTCTTGGGCCGTAGCCCGAACCCGGTCCCCAGCAATTACCACCCCAGCCTCTGCCACCGCCGCGGCCCCAGCCCGCGAAAGAAGTAGCAGCGATTGCAAGAACGGCTACAATGGCCAATACCATAAAAATTTTACCTGTTTTGTTAAAATTCATTTTTTTTTACCTCCGTTTTCGAAATTTCATGCGAAATTTCGAAGTGTTATTTGTTATCGGTTATCAGTTATTGGAATCTATAATTCCGGCATTGATTTTGAAATACCTATATCGCAAGTCGTGTGCCATAATTGATAAAATTCTTTAATAATCATTTAACATTATGTTTTTATTAGTTTTATTTTTGTAAGTGCACATTTTCCGATCATCACTATGGAAAGCCGTCAGTTGAATTTAACAAAAAAATGGATATTATGTATCCAGTTGAAAGTGTAATAACTGGGTATTTTATAAACAATTAAAAAGCCTTTCGGCTTTTTAATTTTGCTCTAAAAATCCAATATGTTTACTAAATCAAAAAATAAAAAATTCTGGCCCGGAGTCCCGCCCTGGGTATTGATCGGTGCCGTAGCCGTGCTGCTGCCAATTGTAGCTTTTATCACCCTTGAAAACATCAACCGCCAGCGGGAAAAAAGCATCCATCTCCTGCTGGAAAAAGGCGCGGCCTTGATCCGATCCTTTGAGGCCGGCACCCGTACGGGAATGATGGGCAGGCAATGGGGTGGATTTAAGCTTCAGCAACTGCTCACCGAGACAGCCCAACAGCCCGATATCGTTTATCTCATGGTGACAGATGAAACCGGTATAGCCATCGCTCATAACAGCCCTGAGCAAATCGGCCGCACCCATGGTGCAGAGTTGGACCTAAAAAAAGTATCCGACGACAAAAACTTACAATGGCGTCAGATCACCCAACCCGATGGTCAAAATGTATTTGAGGTGTATCGAAAATTCATACCCACCGGTCCACCGGGGAGGATGGGTATGATGCGGCACCATATGCAGATGATGGACGGCAAGCCTCAACGTCGCTGGCAGGAAAACGAAAAGACTTCGAATTCAGCCCGGATTATATTTGTGGGGCTGGACATGAGTCCTATAGAAGAAGCTCATAGGGCAGATGTGCGGCACGCCGTTATCATGGGAGCTATTTTGCTGCTGGTGGGCTTTGCCGGGTTCACCCTGCTGTTTCTGGTTCAAAGTTATCGGTCCACGCGGGCATCCCTTTCAAGGATAAAGGCTTTTTCTGATAACGTCGTGGAAAACGTGCCCATCGGCTTGTTGGCGCTGGATCATCAGGGCAAAATTGCCGCTTTTAACAGGGGTGCGGAGGCCATTCTTCAGCTTAGCGCCCCGCAAGTCATCGGTCTGGAAGCCTTCCGTATCATACCGAATGATCTGCTCGCTGAAATCAATCACTCAAAAAATCAGGCGGATGTCATCGAAAAGGAGATCGAGTGTAAATTGGCCGACGGGAAAATAGTTCCGTTGGAAATCGGGGTCAGCAGCCTGAAAGATGAAAATGATACTTTCCTCGGCAATGTCCTCCTGTTTAAAGACTTAACCGAGGTGCGCACTCTCAGGCGTGAAGTCGCCAGGAGTCAGCGCCTGGCCTCGGTGGGCAGACTGGCTGCCGGAGTCGCACACGAAATCCGCAACCCCTTAAGTTCCATTAAAGGATTTGCCACCTATTTTAAAGAAAGATATCCCGATCGATCGGAGGACCAGCAGACCGCCGATATCATGATCCAGGAAGTCGACCGGCTTAACCGGGTCGTGGGGCAGCTCCTGGAATTTGCCAGGCCGGTCTCGATAAAGCCAAAACCGGTTTCGCTGCAGACACTGCTGGATGACTCCATCAAGCTAATCAAAGACCAGGCAGCCGCCAAAGGCATCTCGATCCAAACTCAGAATAACACCCAGGTGGCGAAGGTACGGATTGATCCCGATCGCATCAATCAGGTTCTGTTAAATTTGTATTTGAACGCAATTGACTCGATGGAAAATGGCGGTGAACTGAGGGTGGAGATTACCGGCGAAGGACCCCGCCGGAATGTCGTTATTCAGGTTTCAGACACCGGTCGTGGAATCAGTCGGGAAAATTTATCCAAAATTTTTGAACCTTACTTTACCACAAAATCAACCGGCACTGGATTAGGATTGGCGATTGCTCACAATATCGTCGAAGCAATGGGCGGCAAAATAACCGTTGAGAGCGACACGGAAGCAGGGACTACTTTTACCATTGCTTTACCGGATTTGGAAGAAAACAAAAATGATGAATAAACAAAATACCATTTTAGTTGTTGATGATGATAGCGCCCATCGCACGATGCTTAGGACCCTAATCAGCGGCTGGGGATATATGGTTTCGGAAGCTGATGACGGATTCACCGCGATTGAACAAGTGAAAGAATCATCCTTTGACCTTGTGCTTATGGATGTTCGCATGGTCAGAGTTTCCGGTCTGGAAGCGCTTGAAGCCATCAAGGGGTATAATCCGGCAATACCGGTGATCATCATGACGGCCTATTCCTCGGTTGAAACCGCTGTGAAAGCGTTAAAAAAGGGCGCTCACGACTACCTCACCAAACCGCTTGACTTTGACAAACTGCGGCTGACCATTGATAGAGCCATGGAACATACCCGGCTGAAGGAGGAAAACCGATTACTGCGCGAAACCCTGGGGCAACAATTTGACAGCCAAAACATCATCGGTAAAAGCCCCGCCATGTTAACACTTTTGGAAACGGTGTCACAGGTGGCACCGTCCGAAGCCACCGTTTTAATTTCCGGTGAATCCGGCACCGGCAAAGAGCTGATCGCCGGTGCCATTCATTTTAACAGTCTCCGCAAGAATGGCCCCTTTGTTAAGATCAATTGCGCGGCCATAACCGAAACGCTTCTGGAATCAGAACTTTTCGGCCATGAAAAAGGTGCCTTCACCGGTGCCGACCGCCGTAAGGAAGGACGTTTTAGCCAGGCCCACGGTGGTACGCTGCTGCTGGATGAAGTCAGTGAAATGTCGCTGATGATGCAGGTAAAACTGCTGCGTGCCTTGCAGGAGCGCGAATTTAACCGCGTGGGCGGTGAATCAACCATCCAGGTCGACGTTAGGGTGATTGCCGCAACCAATAAGAACCTGAAGGATCAAATAAATGAGGGTGCCTTCCGTGAAGATCTTTACTACCGGCTCAACGTGGTCGAACTCGAAGTCCCGCCATTGTCGGATCGCAAAGAGGATATCCCGCTGCTAACCCGGCATTTTTTGGAAATGTTTGCCGTCAAAAACCGAAAAGAAATCAAAGGATTTACCCCCAAAGCCATGGATAATCTGATTCGCTATAATTGGCCGGGAAACGTTCGGGAGTTAATGAACGCCGTCGAGCGAGCGGTTGTTCTGGCGCGATCGAGTTATCTTGATGAGACTGACTTCCCGTTTATGAAAGATTTTTTTACCGAGGAGGATCAGAAAGATTCAATCCGCTCGGAGGCGCTTATTCTGCAAGGAGAAACCCCTCTTGAAAAAATTGAAAAAACAGCCATTTTGAACACCCTGCAGGCAGCCAACGGAAATAAAAGTGAAGCCGCACGCCGTTTGGGAATCACCCGCAAGACCCTGCATAAAAAGCTGAAAGCTTATGGCGTAATGCCATAAAAATCTGGAGTGGTGGAGTGGTGGAGTAATGGAGCAAAATCAATTGCGGATTGGGGATTGGAGATTCGTTAATTTTGGATTTTGGAATTTGGATTGGGGATTTAAGATATT
>JASFIX010000086.1:0-10199 GCA_050122435.1 Desulfobacterales bacterium | reverse complement strand
CCCCTAAAACAAATCAACTTTCGCATCAAGCCGGAAGCATCGGGCAACCTGAGAAAAATAGCACCAAGAGTAAGCACCATTTGTGCAGGCACAATCCTGGCGCGGGAGTGGATCAACACACCGTCAAATGACAAAACACCGGAGCAATTCACACGCTCCATTGTTTCAAAGTCCAGAAAACACGGCCTTAAAACCCGAGTGTTACGCGAAAAGGAGTTAAAGCAGCACAAGTTTGGTGCCTTGCTGGCCGTGGCTGCCGGCAGTCAGCGCAAGCCCAGCATGGTGATATTGGAGCATAAACCTGCCGGTGCCAAGAAAACGCTGGCGCTGGTCGGAAAGGGTGTCACCTTCGATTCCGGCGGCCTCAACATTAAAACCGGCGGGTCCATGGCCGGCATGAAAGCGGACATGTCCGGTGCCGCTGTTGTCGCCGCCACGATGATCACCATCGCCAGACTGAAAACAAAATACCACCTTATCGGCGCCATACCGATAGTTGAAAATATGCCATCCGGCACAGCAACCCGGCCCGGCGACATCGTGCGCAGCTATGCGGGCAAAACCATCGAAATTGGAAATACCGACGCCGAAGGCCGTTTGATTCTGATTGACGCCATGACTTATGTCTTAAAAAAACACAAACCCCAGGTGATGATTGACCTGGCAACCCTGACCGGCGCCTGCGTTGTGGCCTTGGGGGAAAAAATCGCCGGGGTTTTTACGCCGGATGATAAACTGGCCGAAGCCATTATTGCATCCGGCAACAAAAGCCATGAACGCTGCTGGCGAATGCCGCTGCCTGAGGATTATAAAGAGCTTCTTAAAAGCGATTTTGCCGACCTAAACAACATGGCCAGTACCCGCTGGGGCGGCGCCATCACCGCCGCTTTATTTCTATCGGAGTTTAGCGGTGGTACCCGTTGGGCCCACATCGACATTGCCGGCCCGTCCTACCTCAAAAAAGGGGATGCCTACTGCGGCCCCGGAGGAACCGGGTTCGGGGTGCGGTTGCTCTGTGATTTAATTGCGAAACTATAGGTTGAGCCCGTTTGCCTGTTAGCCCGTTGAGCCCGTTGACTATAAACCAGATACTTTTCCTATTTTAACGGGCGAACCGGCTCAACTGGCTCAACGGGGTAACCTAAAGTAATTGAAAATAAGATATCTCACAATGGGAACCATGGATTTTAACTTGTTAGAGTTTACCGAAATTATACGGAAGGGCGATGACAGCGGCAACGAGATGTTGGTGCGCTTCCGACTGCCGTCCGGGCTTGAAATTTTCGGCTTGCCGACTAAAAATTTTTACGGCGGTCACTGGGATTTGGGACCGACCTGGAATTATGCGGTAATGTCCGACAAACCGTTTCTGGTGGATGCCGGCCGCTTCGGCCAGGGCAAAAAGCTGGTCGCAATGATTGAAGAAATCGGTATCACCGCCGCTGACCTTGAGTTTGTTTTGATCAGCCACGGCCACGAAGACCACGACGGCGGTCTGGCCGAGCTGGTAGACACCACCCATCTGAATGTGAAAGCTCACGCCATCTACCGCCGGCTGATCAACACCTATCCCACCAAATCACCAGCAGGCGAAAAAAAGCATTTTCCGGCCAAATGCTGGCACTGCCCCATGCCGGAGACATTTTACACTAAAAATTGTTTAGAATATCACAGGGTATTGCAGGGATTAGAGATCGATCCGGTAGGTGACGGTGAGACCGAGATCGGATCGGATATCCGCACCTGTCATTTGCCGGGTCACAGTCCGGATTGTCTGGCCGTCCGGCTGGGTGACGAAGCCATCATTGTCGGAGACATCATTTTGCCGGATATCTCACCGTGGCCGACGCGCAAATCTTTATTTGACGAAATCGCCGCAGTCATCAAACCCGACTATACGGATGCGGCCGCAATCTTTGGTTTGCGGCGTTATATCCACTCTCTCAAAAAATTAATCAAAATTGCCAGTGACAACCCCGGGTTGCTCGTGCTTCCGGCGCATCGGTTTTATTACCATGGCCGCTGGAGCCCGATTGATCTGGCAAACAGGGCAAAAGCGCTGGTGGAGCATCACATCCAGCGGTGCGGGGCCATTATCGAGATTTTAAACAACGGGGCTAAAACGGCAGAAGAAATCGCTGCCGCACATTTCGAAGAAAGCTTGCTCGAAGGCTTCGGCAGCATCATGGCTGAAAATGAAATTGTCAGCCATTGCGAACTGCTCATCGAATGCGGTGATGTGACCCCGCAGAATGGCAACACATATGCTGCCACCGGCAGCATGCAATTTGAAATCGACATCAGGAAGTGCTGTTAACCGCCACGATTGATCACAAGCGGATTCGAGAAGAAAGACAGAATTTCGATCCATCCGGTCATTATTCACGGCCGGATGTAACGCAATTAACGGTCAACCGCCAGCGGCAAAGCACCCTGGTGATTAAAGATTGATTGGGCAAAATACGATGGCCGAGTATCCTCGCTATTGGAATCGCAAACAGGAGACGCTTTCGGAGAATGAGTATCATCTCGTTCAAGAGAAAGCATTTTTAAAGCAACTCGCTTATGTCTGGAACAATTCAACCTTCTACCAGCAAAAATTCAGCGAAACAGGGCTGGCGCTCAAGGATATCAGCGGTCTCGATGATCTCCACAAACTGCCTTTCACCGAAAAAACAGAGTTGCGAGACAGTCAAATCAATCATCCGCCTTTAGGCACCCACGCCATTGTCCCTCTGGAAAAGATATCACGAATCTATTCGACCAGCGGAACGACCGGCCGCCCCACGTATATCGGCCTGACCCCGCATGATATTAAAATCTGGCGCGAGAGTGCCAGTCGCGCCTTATGGACGGGTGGATTTCGACCCACGAGCATCGTCCCTTTAATTGTCGCCCCTTATCTGATTGCCGATTCTTACACGGATGCCATTGAAAATATCGGCGCCACCTGTTTGCCGACAGGTGTGGGAGCCACAGATAGACTCATCGGCGCTTTTCAAAATATCGGTGCCAATGCATTGCTGGCAACGTCGTCCTTTCCAATTCACTTTGCACGATCCCTAAAAACACGGGGCATTGAACCTAAAAGCCTGGGGCTTAAGATCATACTGGCCGGTGGCGAACCGGGGGCCTCGAATCCGGCAATTCGCCATAAAATCGAAGAGGCATTTGGGTGTGTCTTTCTGGAGATGATGGGAAACGGTGATATGGCCGGTGAAATCTGGTCCGAATGTGCATATAAAAGGGGTATGCATTTTATTGCCCAGGGTATCGTTCATCCTGAAATCATTAATCCGGAGTCGGGAGAACCACTGGAGATATGTGAGGGAACACAGGGAGAGCTGATCTATACCTCCATTGATCGGGAATGTATGCCACTCATCCGTTTTCGAACCCGAGACCATGTGGTTGTCGCCCAAACGGATTGCGAATGCGGCCGCACCGGTTTCGGAATCCGCTGTATCGGCAGAACCGATGACATGCTCATTGTCCAGGGTGTCAATGTATACCCTTCTGCCATAAGAGATGTGATCAGCAGTCTGGTACCCGATACAACCGGTGCCATAGAGATTCAATTAAAAAAGCCGCCACCCGAAGGATGGCAGCCGCCGATTCACATAAAAGTGGAACGCGGCAAAGGAATTGATGATTTGCGCGATCTGAAAAAAAAGATTGAAGCGCTCATTCGCGAAAAACTTATTTTTCGGGCGAATGTAGAGCTGGTCGCACCGAACAGTTTGCCTAAGTTTGAATACAAAGCAAAGCTGGTCAGAAAGCTTTACAAAGAAAATGGCGAACAATAAATCACGATTATTGGGAAGTTTCCAAGGAAATCGTTAAATGAAAAAGCAACAGACAACCACCGTATTTCAATCTGTGTGCCAAGAGTGTTACATGGGTGATGGGGTCCTGGTCTACGTTAAAAACGGCAAAGTCGTCAAGATCAAGGGTGACCCCGCTTCACCTGTCACCGAGGGTGACAATCTTTGTTCCAAGTGCCGCAACGTGATAAACGGAACCCTGTACAACCCCGACCGGCTTAAATATCCCTTAAAAAGGCGCGGTAAAAAGGGAGAAGATAAATGGGAGCGCATCTCCTGGGACCAGGCCATTGATGAAATCACGGATCAAATCATCAGGATTCACGAACAACAGGGCCCGCTGGCATTTGCGGCCTCGGTGGATGGGTGGCATTACACCCTTTGCTGTATGCTGATGAGGGCCCTGGGCAGCCCGAATCTGCTCAAAAGCATGGAACACTGCGAAGGTCCCAGCCGGGTGATGGACCTGGCTGTTATCGGAGACATTTGCACCCAATTCGGGCATGGTCCCGATACAAAAGACAGCAAATGCGTTGTGATCTGGGGGCAAAATCCGCCCGAAACTCACCTGCCGCAATGGCGCTGGATTCAGGAGGCCAGAAAAAACGGCGCCATACTGATCACGATTGATCCGCGCAACATTTCAGTCGCAAAGCAGGCCGATGTCTGGCTTCAGGTCAGACCGGGTGCGGACTGTGCCCTGGCAGTGGGTATGATAAAAGTTATGATTGAAGAAAGGCTTTATGATAAAGACTTTGTTCATAAATGGTGTCACGGGTTTGAAGAACTCAAAGCACATGTTAAAAACGAGTCGCTCGAAACCATTGAAGCGATTACCTGGGTGCCCAAAAAGGACATCATAAAGGCCGCCCGCCTGTATGCCGGCATTAAGCCTGCATCCCTGGTCAGCGGCATCGGCGTGATGCAGGGATACGGTTCTACGGCCACCGGACATGCCCATTCTATCTTAGTGGCGATCACCGGAAATCTCGATGTGCAAGGAGGCAATCTTCTATCCGGTGAACGCAAACCTCCCGGTTTTTATTCAGCCTATGAATTCCTCAAGCCGAGCTACCCCCAGCATCTATTACCCGTTGAAATCGAGGAAAAGAGAATCGGTTACGATGAATTTCCGCTCTGGTCAGGGGTTAAGGCGCCGATTAGCGCCTGTCATAACGAGCTGGCAATAAAAGCCATGCATACAGGCAAACCTTACCCCATTAAGGCATTGATCAACCACGGAACCAATCTTTTAACCCAGTTTCCCGAGCCCAGGACAGTTTACAAAGCTTTAAAACAGCTCGATTTAAGCATTCATTTTAACTATATGATGACGCCAACCGCGGCCCTTGCAGACTATGTGCTGCCTGCCGCCCATTGGCTGGAAAGGGATGAAATACCGCTGATTGCCGGTCTGTGGCAGCCCGCTATAGAAGCACGTGTCCAGACGGTAGCGCCCTATGGCGAATCCAGAAATGAACAACAGGTGATATTGGATATTTATTGGAAATTGATCGAAAAAGGGTTTAGACCTCAAAAGAGCCGCACCGATGTGGATTTCATTCAATGGCGGACGATCCCCGAATTTCTCGATTATTGCCTGAAAGGATTTGGTGCGACCTGGGAAAAATTAAAAGAAAATCATGTCTTGCCATTTCCTGCCAAGCCATACCGATCATATGATCAAGATGGTTTTCAGTTTAAAACACCTACGGGAAAGGTGGAGTTGTTTTCAACTACCATGGAACAATTGGGTCTCGACCCGCTGCCGAATCACCGCGACCCCCCCGAGTCTCCGATTTCAACCCCCGAACTTGCGAAAGCATACCCTCTGATTCTTATGGAGGCCAGGGTGAGAGGCGGGGCTTTTATGCATTCCAGCAATCGCTGGGCGCCATGGGCCAGAAAATCCCACCCATATCCTCAGATGGACATCCATCCGGATACAGCAAAGTCGCTGGGCATCGAGAACAACGATTGGGCCTGGATTGAAAATCCGCGCGGTAAAATACTGCACAAGGCCAGGATTACAAGAGATATCGATAAACGGGTGGTGAGCTGTGAACCGGGATGGTGGTATCCGGAAAAAGGCGGGCCTTTATATGGGGTCTGGGAATCCAATATCAGTCTCCTGGCTTCCCTGGATGGGCCTTATGATCCTGCCCAGGGCACCCCCACTTTGCGGACGATGCTTTGCCGGGTTGCAAAAGCAAGTGAAAAGGACCTACCGGATGAAAATCAGTTCTGGTTATCAGCCAAGCAACGCACCGGCTAAAAACCTTCAGGCGGGAGGAAAAATTGAATACGGTGAAACTTAGCGGAACGGATCTGGAAGTCTCTGAGGTCGGATTTGGTGGGATTCCCATCATTCCGTTGCCGAAAAATGAAGCGGTGTCCATCGTCAAATACTGTTTCGAACTGGGAATTACGTTTTTTGATACCGCCAACATGTATGACACCAGCGAGGAGAAAATCGGCGCCGCCCTGGGTACGGTTAGAGATAAGGTGGTCATTGCCACCAAAACCACCCAAAGGGATGCAAACGGTGCCGCCGCCCATATCGATAATTCTCTTAAGCAATTAAAATCGGATTGGATCGACATCTATCAGGTTCATAACGTGTCCAATGAAGAAGCCTTTCAACAAGTCCTTGCCCCTCAGGGAGCTTACGAAGCCATTGCCAAGGCTCGCGATGCGGGTAAAATCCGTTTTATCGGCATCTCGTCCCACAGTATTTCGACGGCAATGGAAGCGTTGCAGACAGGCTTGTTCAACACCCTTCAATTTCCATTTAACTTTATTGAGAATGACCCCGAAAACGAGCTTTTCCCTTTGGCTATCCAAAATAATGTGGGCATCATCGGCATGAAACCCCTTGGCGGTGGATTACTTGAAAGGGCTGACCTCTGTTTCGGATTTCTGCAACAGCATCCACATGTCGTGCCAATTCCCGGAATCCGTGCAATTAAAGAAGCAGATGAAATCATTGATTTATATCGCCATCCGCAACCGTTATCCAAGTCCGATTTAGAAGAGATGCAAAAAATTCAGCGGGTTGTAGGAGAGAGATTCTGCCATCGCTGCGAATACTGTATGCCGTGTGAACAGGGCGTCCAGATACCCTCTGTCCTTATATTTCCGGCGGCCGCAAAACGCTTATCCCCCGAGGGTGTTTCTGCCTGGCTGGGAAAAGCCATGGAAAGCGTGACGGAATGCATCGAATGCGGTCAATGTGAAGACAAGTGCCCCTATAATCTGCCGATCGCCGAACTGCTCAAAGAGAACCTATCGCTTTTTAAAGAAATCGTATAATAAGATAACCTAGTAAAAAGGAAACCATCAAGGAGACCACCATGAGAATCAAAAAAGTGCTGGCCGGATGGAACAAGATCTGCCCCGGCTGCAACATCGCACGCAAATATCCGGATTCATTTGTCGGCAAGCAAGTCAGAAAGCATTGGGAGAAAGGCTGCTTCTCTCATAACGCCTACGTCGAGATTTACGGCAGTGATGAGCCCGCGCCAGAGGGCATCCGGAAAAAATCCGAGAATAAGTGATTTCTTCGGCTGATTTTTGATCCTGCCCAAATTTCACCAATACCAATCTTCGCCGATCCAACCCAACGGGCGGAGTTAAACTTTCCCGCCTAACGGCCGAAGCTTAACCTTTCGAACGATCCACCCGAATATGGCGATGGATACCACTGGCATCCAGATCCACAGAATTTCGCTCTTTATTACGGTCAGGCCGCGTTGGCTGAGGAATGCGCGGACCGTCAGAGGTGAGACCTCGATGGGAGTCCACGGCAGGAAGTAGCGGTGGTTGGAAAATGGCGAGAGCAGGGCGATGCCACGGCCGCCATTGGTCATAGCGTCCAGAAGTCCATGGCTGGCGCCCACAACGAAGAAAAAAAGGACATAGGTCCACCAGCGGCGGGATAGTACCCGCTCCTGACGAAAAAAGAGGCTGACGACCAAAAGGCTGAACAGCGCGGCGAAACACGGGGAATGGAAAAAACCCCGGTGGCCCAGGACATGTCCATAGGGAATGTAAAGATACTGGTAGCCGATGACGTCCGCATCCGGAAGCACCGCCGCGATGATGGCCAATAGCCAGAAGCGTTTCGGAACACCGGTCCGACCGAAGACGCATCCGGCGGACACGGCGAGAATTGAGTGGGTCATGATGGTTGGCAAGGGCTTTTCTCCTTTTGGCGCGTCTCAGTAATCCCAGCCGCTGATGGCCCATCGATGGTCTTCATGCGTCAGGTGAAAGGTGATGAGCGCACGGCCCTGTCCCCGCTTCACGTAGATGCGCACGTCGGCTGTGTTATCAGAAAATGCCATTTTGGGCCTTCCCAGCGCGATAGGTGGCTGGTCTGCCAGCCGTTGGGGAATGATTTTAAGGTAATCCGGTTTTGAAATCAGGCGCCGTTCCCGCCCCAGCATGAGCGTGGCGTCTTCATGGATGAGACCGGCCACCTTCTTAACGTCCCGGCGATTAACACCATCTTCAAAGCCCAACAATACGTTTTTTATGGCGGCTTCCTGATCGGAGGAAGGGATGTATTCGGCTAAAGGCGTGTCCGTGCCGCAGGATATGATGGTGATGGATAACAGCAACATCCCGAATAGCACGGCGTTTTTGATTTTAGCACTAGAACCCTTTTTCATCTGCTCAACATTTCTTCCGGCGATCCCCAGCCATCCATATTATTGTCGTGTCATACAAATAAGCTACAAAATGATTGTCACTCCCGCGCAGGCGGGAGTCCAGTTCAGAGACGTCTGGATTCCCGCCTGCGCGGGAATGACGGTTTGAGAAGGATTAAAATATTTTAAGTTCGATTCTATTCACCCATGTCATTTTATAATCTAATCTTGATCGAGCCGGCATGAGCACCCAATCCCTCGATTTCCGCCAGGCGGATAATGTCGGGAGCTTCGCGCTCAAATGCCTTTTTGGTGTACTGAATCAGGCTGGTTTTTTTTATGAAATTATCCACCGATAGTGCCGAAGCAAAACGGGCGGTTCCGGCTGTGGGAAGCACGTGGTTGGGACCGGCTATATAATCGCCCACCGGCTCCGGGGTATAGTCGCCCAGAAATACCGCGCCGGCGTTGCGGATTTTGCCCACAACTTCAAATGGATCCCGTGTTTGAAGCTCAAGGTGCTCGGGGGCGATGCGGTTGGCCATCTCGACGGCAATACCGATATTCTCGACAACAATGATAGCCCCGTATTTGGCGAGAGATTCACGGGCAATTTCTGCCCGCGGCAGATTTGCCAGCTGCGCTTTAATTTCTTTGACGGTGGCTTGGGCCAACGTTTGCGAATCGGTAATGAATAGGGACGAGGACAAGACATCATGCTCGGCCTGGGAAAGCAGATCCGCCGCGATAAAATCCGGCCGGGCGCTCCCATCCGCGATAATCAGAATCTCGCTGGGCCCCGCGATCATATCGATACCGACGGTGCCGGCTAAAATTTTCTTGGCAAGCGTAACATAAATATTACCGGGCCCAACAATGACATCGACTTTAGGGATGGTTTCGGTTCCATAAGCCAGGGCCGCAATCGCCCAGGCGCTGCCGGCTTTATATACGGCATCAACACCGGCCTTTTTTGCAGCCACCAGCAGATGGGGGCTGACACCGCCGCCCTTTTTCGGTGGTGTAACCATTACGATCTGTTTGACCCCCGCAACTTTGGCGGGAATCACGCCCATCAGCACCGAGGAGACCAGCGGTGTCTCCCCTCCCCTGGCACCGGGGACATAGACCCCGGCGGCATCCACCGGATGGATCAACTGGCCCAACAAGGTACCGGGGCGATCCGTTTGCATCCAGGATCTGCGTACCTGCTGCTCGTGAAATCGTTTAATATTCGCAGCCGCCCGGTTTAAGGCCCGTTTAAAAGATGCATCGACCCTTCCGGCTGCATCTGAAAACTCTTTTGCGGTCACCGGCAGCGACCGAACCGTCACACGCTCAGAGTCAAACTTCCGCGTATAGGATATAACCGCAGAGTCTCCTCGTCTGCGGACATTTTCGCAGATGCGGCTGACAGCAGCCATATCTTTTTTATCAAATGACAGACCACGGTTGACAATTCGGGCAACGCGCTTTTCGGCCGCATTCGACGGGTAATGATAAATTTTCATGGGCTGTATCCTTCCTTAATAGAGCCTATCTCAATCTGCCTGGTGCGAACTGGGCTTTTTTGCATATCTCCCGCCGAGCGGGATCCCACATCGATTTGTCAACGGTGTGAGTGGCTTCGACTCGGCTGCCCTCGGCCATGAGCTCGGGCCGAATGGAGCTCGTCGCAGGCCAGCCACGAATGGTAAATTAGTTTTGAAATAAGTTCAGTCTA
>JASFIX010000085.1:0-10250 GCA_050122435.1 Desulfobacterales bacterium | reverse complement strand
GTTAATGAGCCGCTGCGCTATGAAATCGCACGGATTTTAAGCAAACTGGAAGGCTTTGGAATGATCTTCTTTCCAACAGATCAATTGCATGCGACGTTTCGAAAGATGATCAGCGGGGAAGCCAAAACCGAACCTTCGACACAGTCTAAAGCGGTAATTTCAGAAAAAGAAACACCATCGGCGATAAAACTCATCACCGCCAAAGTCGTCCAATCGGCGGTGGATAACCAACAAAATACAATCCGTCTGGCCTCCGGTGGGATGATAACACCGTTGGCGCGGGATTTAGCCAAAGAATATTCAATCCAAATTATCAAAACAAATGAATAAAAAGCACGCGTACGAATCATAACGTTTTCAGGAGATTGATGAATGGCTGAACTAAGAGCTTACTGCTATCTTGATCGTTTGCAACCCCAATTTGCGTCTCTGTTTGCAAGTGCTTGTCGGGGATTTCTTTCTGTGGAGGGCATGGCATCTCTTTTCGTTGAGATCGCCCCGGGTATCGAGATTAATCGACTAACAGACATCGCTCTTAAAATTACCAGTTCGCGGCCCGGCGAGATGATCGTAGAGAGAAGGTACGGTATGCTGGAAATCCACTCATTTGATCAGGAAGAAGTTCTGCATGCCGGACAAATGATTCTGGATGAATTGGGATTAAAAATTGAAGAGCGGACGGCTCCAAGTATTTTGGCAACCAGTATCATCAACAAAGTCGATCCTTACCAGGCAGTCATTATCAACCGTAACAGCAAGGGAATGTTAATTTTGGGCGGCGATGATGTATATCTACTTGAAGTCACTCCTGCAGCGTATTCATCCATCGCAGCCAACGAGGCTGAAAAACATTGCAATATCCGGCTGGTTGACCTCCGATTTTATGGTGCTGCCGGACGAATTTATCTGGCCGGAACCGAATCGGAAATTCTGGCAGCTTCCCAAAAAGTTGTCGAAACCCTTGGGAACTTAAAAGGTCGAACACCATAGTATTTTTTCCAGAATAGTAATCTAACCAACAGGAGCTGATGAAGATGAATTTACCACGAAATCACGAAAGCGGTAAAAGCACGAAAACTAAAAACTTCGTGTTTCCTTTTTTTCGTGTTTTTGTGATTAAAGAAGCGTAGTTACAAAAACGTATAAGAACAAACACTATAAGACAAAAGGGAAAAATAAAAAATGCAACACGCTTTGGGACTTATCGAAACCAGAGGCCTGGTCGCTGCTATTGAAGCGGCCGATGCCATGGTCAAAGCAGCCAAGGTCAGATTTTTAGGCCGCCAAAAAGTTAAAGCCGGCCTGGTGGCGGTGATGGTTTCAGGTGATGTCGGTGCCGTCAAGGCGGCCGTCGATGCCGGTACCGCCGCCGGCAAACGTGTGGGTGAAGTCGTATCGTCACATGTCATCCCCAGACCTCACGAAGATATCGATTTCATCATACCCGCTGTGAAAGAAGAAGAAAAGCCGGTTAAAAGCAAGAAAAAACAGGCACGCAAACCGGCAGCCAAAAAGACAAAAAAGACCAAATAATCTGTCATCGGGGAGAATTAAATGCAGCGTGTATTTGTTTTCGCAGAACAGGTAAAAAAAATAATTGCTGCGGGAAGGTCAGACATCGAGATTCCCGAGGGCGCCCGCATCTCAGCCGCCGCAGCCGAATTAATCAAAGATCATAAATTAAACATTAAAATGATCGCGCCTCAAAGTGCGGCGGCATCAGAGGTTCCACAATCCGAAGATCAATCCTTAGCGGCTCAGTCAACCCCATCTATAGATACACAAGCAAAAGCCGCTTCAGCGGATAAGCCAACCGCCTCCACCGATGACATTTCAGACGAAGAACTGGAGGTATTGGTCAATCGAGTTATTGAGCGCTTCAAGCAACTGAAAGGGATCGCATCAGCTTCATCCGACCAGAGACAGGAGGTGGTGGATGAATCGTTACAGGCTCCGACTGCAGCTCCTGATGATGATATGATCATCTGCCGTTGTGAAGAAATCACCAAAGGAGAAATCAAAACGGCCATCCGCAACGGCATGCTGACTCTCAATGGCATCAAGCGCGTCACCCGGGCCGGAATGGGACTTTGCCAGGGGCAGACCTGTCAGCGACTGGTCACTCAAATCATCGCAGAAGAATTACGGCAAAGCGTTGCTGACATTGAACCAACGACCGCACGAGGGCCGGTACGACCCTTGAACTTGGCGGTTTTTGCCAACAGTTAAAGTTAATAGCGAAGAAAGGGTTAAGATGCCCGAAAAAGCAGATATGGTGATCATCGGTGGCGGCGTTATGGGATGTGCCATCGCCTATAATTTGGCCCGGGAAGGCCTGAAGCCGGTGGTTATCGAAAAATCAGATATTGGCGGAGAGGCTTCTGGTGCCAATGGCGGTGGTGTGCGCCAGTCGGCACGAAACCTCAAAGAAATGCCGCTGGCTATCGAAAGTATTCAGATCTACGGGCAGTTGCATGAAGAGCTGGGGATGGACCTCGAGTACGTGCGCAAAGGCAATCTGCGGTTGTGTACATCTGAAGAAGAATTGGACACCATGCGCACGTCGGTCGAAAACCAGAAGGCAGCCAATCTTGAGCTGGAAATGCTGGACCGCAGGCAGGTTTTGGATATCAATCCCCATATCGGCGATAAAGTATTGGGTGCCAGTTTCTGCCCCACAGACGGGCATGTGAATCCGTTTTTGGTCACTTACGCATTTTTTCAAAAGGCCAAAAGTCTCGGTGCCCGGTTTTTTACCCATGAAGAAGTCAAAGACATTCGTCTGCAGAAAAGTAAAGTCAGCGCCGTGATAACCGACAAACAAACCTTTGAGACCGATCTGGTCGTCAATGCTGCCGGCATCGCCGGACGTAACGTGGCCAACATGGTCGGCCTGGACTTGCCGATGCGTCCGGTATTTACTGAAGCGATGATCACTGAGCCTTACCCTCCCCTGTTTAAACAAATGATCGGACATGCCAAGGGATTGTTTTACGGGCGTCAGACTGCGCACGGCTCCTTTTTCTGGGGTGGATTTTACGGTACCGAGCAGTTTATTCATCGGGAGGGCAAACCCTTATTTCACTTTATCGGGCCGGCCATCTCCGATATGGTCATTGATTTTTTCCCAATACTAAAAGATGTCAACGTCATTCGAACCTGGTCGGGTCTTATTGCGCAAATGTCGGACGCCATCCCGGTGCTTGGCTTTACCGAGGAAGTCCCCGGATTTGTATTTGCCACCGGATTTAGCGGGCACGGCTTCGGATTAGCGCCGGTCATCGGAAGACTGCTTTGCGAGTTGATTATGGACTGCCAGACCTCAATACCGATTAACGACTTTTGCTTCGGTCGTTTCAGCAGAGGCGGTGATCAAGAATGCGCCTGTCAGGGGAATGCGGTTTGCTCGACCGTAACTGCGGTCTGCCCCAACAAACGCGAATGGCTGAAAAGTATTTGATAAATTTGGCGACAAATTGGACATCGGCCATTAAAACGGCTGAAAACTGAATCTTTGGAATGATGAATATGGTTGAACTTCGCGCATATGCATTTATCGATCAATTGCAAAAACAAATGGTGGGATACATCGGCAGCACCGCCCGCGGGTATTATCCGGTGGCCGGACAGTCGGCACTTTTTATGGAAATCGCACCCGGTATTGAAATCAATTCGATTACCGACATTGTGTTGAAAAAAGCCAATGTAATGCCGGGCGCCATGGTCGTGGAAAGAACTTACGGTATGTTAGAAGTCCATGCGGATTCTCCGGCGGACGTGAAAGAAGCCGGTGACGTGATCTTGGATTATTTAGGTGTCCAAGAAAGTGAACGCCTGAAACCCAAAATTTTGGCTGCAGAAACAATCGAACGCATGGACCCCTATATGGGCCAGATCGTCAATCGTTTTCGCGCCGCCAGTATGATGATAGAGGATGAAACCCTCTATATCCTTGAATGTGTTCCAGCAGGCTACGCTGGATACGCGGCCAACGAAGCCGAAAAAGCGGCCAATATCAAGCTCATTCATGTGACGGTCTTCGGCGCCTCCGGCCGCGTCTACCTTGCAGGCACCACATCCGAAGTCCAGGCCGCTAAAGAAGCAGCCGAGGGATCTCTGCTTGCGATGGAAGGAAAGGACTTTTAGAATATGCAATCGGCCAGAAAAGATCTTTTCGAAAAAATCATTAAGGTCTACCCTGAACTATCGCCCAAAAAAATGCGTGTTGCCGATCTTATCTTAAAAGACCATAAAAAAATTTTTCTGATGACCGCCAAAGAAATCGCTCAGGAATGCAAGGTAAGCGAGCCGACGATTATCCGTTTTGTCAACGACCTGGGGTTTTCGGGATACATGGACTTTGTTCAGTACATGAAGGGACTTTTGCATATTGAATTGACCGCCGTGGAACGATTGCAAAAGGCCAGCCAGCAGATTGATGAGCAAAACACCCTGGACAAATACTGTCAAAATGCCATTACAAATATCGAAAATTTACGCAATGCCATCAGCGCCAACGATCTCAAAAAAATCGCCAAAACAATTTTCAAGGCCAAAAATGTTTACGTCGTCGGCTATCGCGCATCGGCCATCCTGGCATATTATTTCGGCTATCTTCTAAAAAAGATCCGCAATGACGTTTTTCTGGATACTTCTCTTTCCTGGGATATCAAAGATTTAATTGTCCGCAACGGCAAAGCCGATGTCATGTTTGTGGTCGCCTTCCCACGGTATCCCAATAAAACGATTGAATTGATAAAGTTGGCGAAACGATACAAAGTAAATATCATCGGGCTCAGTGACACACCTAAATCCCCTATCATTACTTTGGCCGACCAATATATTATTATTGATCTGGAGTCGATCTCTTTTATCGACCCATTTGCTCATGTGATCGCCTATCTCAGCGCGCTGATCCATGAAATCACTTTCTTGGACGAAAGCAAAGCCGTCAGCTATCTAGCCAAGTTTGACGAAGGGGTTAAAGTCGGAAATGAATTTTACACCGATAATGGGATGGACGCGCAGACCGAAAAGCCGAATAAAATTTCTTATCTGAGCAGTTATTACCCCATGGATACAAAAAGTTCATGAAAAACAAGCCTTACGATATGGGTTGCATCAATTATCGCCTCCATGAGGCCACGGTTGGACAATTAGAGAAAAGGCTGGAGACAATCCCATGAAGCTGGATGAGCGCGGAATTGAACAAATCGTTGATATGGTCGTCAATCGGTTAGAGAAGGAAGGCATCGAATTATCCGGTCCAGATAGCACCCCAGGCCCGTCCAGCAGCATTTCGGATGGCGTTTTCAATGAAATCGAAGATGCCATTCAGGCCGCGTCAATTGCCCAACAAAAATTAAGATCCCTTCCGCTTCAAACGCGCGAGCAAATAATTGAAACCATACGGACGGCGGGCATTACCAATGCCGAAGATTATGGCCGCATGGAATTCGAGGAAACCGGTCTCGGAAAGCTTGAAGATAATATCAAAAAAAATCAAGCGGCCTGCCAGGTCATGGGTATGGAAGACCTGGAGCCGGAGGTTTTCAGCGGTGATAAGGGCGTGACGATCATCGAGCGGATACCGGTCGGCGTAATTGCCTCGGTGAATCCCGTCACCAACGGCGCGCCAACCATCCTTTTTAACGCGATTATGATGTTGGCCGGCGGCAACACCGTGGTCAATAACCCGCATCCGAAAACCAGAATTGTTTCGGCCCGGGTCATTCGAGACCTGAATCAGGCAATTGTTGGCGCCGGCGGCCCGCAAAATTGTGTGTGCTGTTTGGAGGAGCCATCGGTGCCATCGGCCCAGGCGCTGATGACGCACCCCAAAATCCGGTTAATTGCCGTTACAGGCGGTCACGGCGTGGTGGCTTTCGCGACCCAAACCGGCAAACGTCTCATTGCCGGAGGCCCGGGAAACCCACCGGTCGTGGTAGATGAAACCGCCGACTTGGATCGCGCTGCCGAATGCATCGTCGAGGGGGCTTCGTTTTCCAATTGCATGGCCTGTGCCAGCGAAAAGGAGATCTTCGTGGTAGAATCGGTCGCGGATCAACTCAAGCAACAATTGAAAAAGCAAGGTGCTTATGAAATTGATGCGGACCAGGGAGAAAACCTGCTCCAACACATCTTCAAAGAAATAAAGGGGCCCGAAGAGCCTGGCGTCATTAATATGGATTATATCGGCAAAACGCCAAGCATTATTTTACAAACCATTGGTTTAAATGTCGGGTCTGAAGCGAAAATCGTTATTTTGGAAACGGGTGCGCATCATCCGCTGGTCTGGACCGAGCAGATCATGCCGGTGTTGCCGTTTGTCCGCTGCGCCACTGCCGAGGAGGCGATTGAGAGAGCCATCGCTGCTGAACAGGGCAACGGGCATACCATGGCCATACACTCCAATAACCTCGAGACCATCAAAAAAATGGCCTCGATGGCCAAATGTGCTGCTTTTGTTAAAAACGGGTCCTGTGGTCTGGCCAGTGTGGGAGTTGCTGCCGAAGGATACACATCGTTTCACATCGCCACCAATGGCGAAGGACAGACCCGGCCCAGGATGTTCACGCTCATCCGGCGTTGTGTATTGGCCGATGATTTTCGTTTCCGTTACGGCGGATAAAATCGCAAAGCGATTTTATATTTAAAAAAAGGAAAAATTATGACCATCGATCCAAAACAGGTTGAACTTATCGTCGAAAAGGTTTTGGAAAGTTTGTCTTCATCAAATCAGAGTTCTTCCGGGAATTCCCCTTCCGCTCTTGGTTCGGGCGGTTCCGGCGGTGTTTTTCAGGAAATGGAGGGTGCCATCCAGGCAGCCGTCGCTGCGCAGCAAACGCTTGTCCGCCTGCCGCTAGCTACCCGGGAAAAGATTATCCAAACCATGCGCGATGTCGGCTGGGCCAATCGAGAAGAATACGGCCGGATGGAACTGGAAGAAGCCGAACTGGGTGCCGTCGATGGCACGGTGCTTAAATTAGAAACGGCCTGCGGCGCCCCGGGCATGGAAGACCTGGCATCTGAAGTTTATATGGGCGATCGTGGCGTCACCATTAACGAACGCTTGCCGGTTGGCGTCATTGCATCGATAAACGCCATCACCAATGCGGCACCGGGGATTATCCACAACGGTATTATGATGTTGGCCGGCGGCAACACCGTCGTTCACAATCCACACCCGAAAACAAAAATTATATCTGCCCGCGTTGTTCAAGACGTCAACACCGCCATTGTTGCCGTGGGCGGTCCTTCAAATTGCATGACCACGGTCGCCGAGCCCGACATCCCCACCGCCCAGTATTTGATGACCCATCCCCAGATTGATCTGATTTCCGTTACGGGTGGACATCGCGTGGTTGAATTTGCCACCAAAACAGGTAAGCGTGTCATCGCCGGCGGCCCGGGAAATCCGCCGGTGGTGGTCGATGAGACTGCTGATCTGGACCATGCCGCCCAGTGCATCATCAGAGGGGCCTCATTTAGCAATTGCACACCCTGCTCCAGTGAAAAGGAAATCTTTGTTGTCGATTCAGTAGCCGATAAACTCAAATCGCTTTTGGTTAATTACGGTGCCTATGAACTCAGCAAAGCACACGAAGAAGCCCTGCTCAAAGAAATCTTCAAAGAGATTCGATCCGGACGTGTCCCCAGCGTAATCAACATGGACTACATCGGTAAACCGCCGCATGTCATCCTAAAACGCGCCATTAATTTGGACATACCGCCGGAAACCAAAATCGCCATTTTAGAAGCCGATAAAGATCACCCCCTGATCTGGACCGAACAAATTATGCCCATCCTGCCGTTTGTGCGCTGCCGGGATGCGAAAGAAGCCATGACGATGGGCGTGGCCGCCGAACAGGGATTGCGTCACACCATCGTCTTTCATTCCAATAGTCTTAAAAACCTGGCTTACATGTCCAGTATTGCAGACGCCTCACAGTTTGTGAAAAACGCCTCGTCCATTGGTGGGATCGGTGTCGAAGGCGAAGGTTTTAAATCACTGCACATCGCCACCGGCGGCGAAGGATTGGTGCGCCCCCGGGTCTACTCCTTGATCCGGCGCTGTGTGCTCACAGATGACTTCCGCTACCGCTTTGGGATAGAGACCGATATATCCAATCCGTAATCGTTTCATTGTCGGCCGGCATCAGTGTTTCGCCTTTGGATTAATACAAAACAACTTAAGAAAGCCAGACATGGAGTTAAAAATGGATTTATTGAGAAGAGAAAATTTCTCATCCGGTGCGCCCCTGGAAGATAAGATCGGCTATAGCAGAGCCGTTAAAGTGGGCAATTTCGTCTTCGTTGGCGGAACGACGACCACAACCCCGCAAGGAGAAGTTGAAGCCGAGGGTGACGCTTATCTCCAAACCAAGATTGTGCTGCAAAAGATTCAGCAAGCGTTGCATAAGGCCGGCGCCAAACTATCCGAAGTTTACCGGGTTCGTATTTACGTGACCGACATCGCCAGGGCCCAGGAATATATGCAGGCCTACGCGGAATTTTTTAAAGAAATCAAACCGGTGACAATCCTAGCGGAGGTCAGCGCATTGGCACGTCCGGCCCACCTGGTTGAAATCGAAGCCGAAGCCATTATCGGTTCTTACCTCGTGCACAAAGGTCAAAATGAGACTGCATCTACTCCATCATGACGTGGTCGATACTTCTGGCACCAACATCAGCCGCTGGGCTGAAAATAAAGGCTACGCTATCGAGCATACCTACCTCTGCAATAATGAAGCGCTCCCGGCCATGGAAGCCTTTGACTGGCTGATCGTTATGGGTGCATCCCAACATGCTTGGGAAGAAGATATTTATCCCTGGCTGTCTGCTGAAAAAAAGTTTATTGCCCAGGCCCTTGAAGACAACAAAATCATACTGGGAATCTGTTTTGGCGCCCAGCTTCTGGCAGAAACATTAGGCGCAGAAGTCTTTGTAAATCCGCACAATGAAATCGGCTGGCACGAAGTCACCCTGACACCTGAAGGCCAACGGTCCTATTTGTTCAAAAATATCCCGGAGCAATTTACAACCTTTCATTGGCACACTGATCATTTTGCGCTACCTCCGGCTTGTACCCGTTTGGCCTACAGTGAAGCCACCGAGAACCAGGCCTATATCAGCCAGGAGCGGCCGATCGCCGGCATCCAATTTCATCCCGAATATCCGTTGGAATCGGTTAGGTATTTTGTGCAGAAGTTTGGCGATGAGATTCAAAAGGGACCATATGCCGCCGGCAAGAAAAAGATACTTTCACAAACGGATCAAATTCCAGAAACATATGCGTTGATGGCCGCCATATTGGATAATATAGACCATCAATTCAAAGTTAAGCGTTAAAAACTGAAATTCTTTAGGGACTGTACCTTTGACCCGTCACTTATACCATTGCCATAACGATGAAAACTCAGATACAAAGTGGAAAACAAAAAGCAGTAATTGAACTTTTCGAGGATCGCGCTCCTCAGACTGCCCAAAAGATACGGCAACTGCTCCCGATTACCGTCCCCCTTTGTCATGCTAAGTTCGCCGGCGATGAACTCATGTTTATGATCCCGGCGGTGATCGAACCCGAGTTCTTCAAACCGTCGATCGAGCCGGGAGATGTTCTTTACTATCCTATTCAACAAACCATCTGTCTATTTTTCGGTGATCACATTGTGCCCTTCGGGCAGGGGCCGTTTAATACGATTGGCAGAATCGCTGAGGGAAATGCTGATTTGAGGCAGCTTGCGGATTTAATCGCCAATAAAGGATTCCAGTGGGCTCAATTTACGAAAGGCTAAGTGTTGAGGGAAACTAGATGAATAAGATTTCAGAACTGACAGCTGAAATTATCCGTGAAAGGGAACGCATATGGCAGGAAGCTCCCCTTGAACTGGAAAATTTAAAGTCCCATCAAAAAGGACGCGCCGGAAATGCCAGCGTGCGTGTCTATGCCTTTGCAGACGCTTACCGCAACCAGAGGAATCTATGGCTGCTTCGTGATGGGGTTAAGAACCAAGATTTGACGACTGAAAGCGCAAAATCAGTCCTGGTACCATTTCTGCGGGAAATGGCCGATCGATTTGAAATTTGGACGCTGTCCACTCCCAGTCAACTTTTTCGAAAAGTCGAAAGCCTGTTGGCAGAAGTTACAACTTCCGATGAGCTCACCAACCTATTAGATGAGCTTTTAATTTATAACAACCGTTGGTGGCTTTGGCTGGACAGCTGTATTCCATGGTTTGATCTCGACC
>JASFIX010000084.1:0-10267 GCA_050122435.1 Desulfobacterales bacterium | reverse complement strand
TTGCGGGCTTAAAGAATTTACAGCGTTGTGAATTTCTCGCGCAGCTTTGATGGCGCGCACCGGATCATCCTCGTGGGCTGTAGTGGCGCCGAAAAGGGCCATGACCGCATCGCCGGCAAACTTTTCTACGAAGCCTTCATACTTACCGATAATCTTTGAGACTTCATCAAATATCTTGCCGGTAATCTCTTTGACCTCTTCGGGGTCCAGCCGTTCGCTCATGGCGGTATAACCGGAAAGATCCGAAAACAGGGCGGTCACATGTTTGCGCTCGCTTGCGATGGGTTTGGGCGGCGGGCTTTCCTTATCCAGAGCAGGCTCCGTCACATAAAGAGCAGATTTATCCGATTTTAATAAATCATAGCCGCAGGCGTCGCAAAACTTGGCCCGCGGCGGCAGGGTCTTTTTGCAATTCGGGCATTTGACTACCAGCTCGGCACCGCACTCCAGACAAAACGCCGCTTCTTCTCTGTTGTCAAACTGGCAATTTGGACATTCCATTTTTAATTACTTTCGTTCACGCAAAGTCGCAAAGAAAAAAAGTTTCTACTCTTTCCAAAAAACTTCATGCAATTTTATGCTGTCATCAAAACCCTTGGGGTTGAACTTGCCCTTTTCGCTAAAATTGAATTTGCCACCGGCTGCCAGTTGTTTGGAAATATCGGAAATTAAAATCTGTCCCCCCTCGCATTCTGAAACAATTCGCGAAGTCAGGACTACCGCCTGGCCAAAAGGGCGCCTACCTTCACGCTTAATGACCTCACCGGTATTGATGCCGATACGGATGTGGATTTGCGAAAGTTTTTGTGCGATTTCTTTCTGGATCGCACAGGCACACTTGATGGCTGATGTTGCCGACTCAAAAGATAGCATGAAGCCGTCTCCCAGGTTTTGCAGCTCCGTTCCGTTGAATTTTTTGGTTTTTTCCCTGATGATTTTGTCGTGCTGAAGAAAAATATCGCGGGCTGCTGCATCACCGAGGCTGTTGACCAGATCTGTCGATGAGACAATATCACTGAAAACAATGGTGGCTTGTTCAGCGGTTTCAGATTCTTCACCGGAAAAATCCTGAATATTACCATTTACCTTCCTTGGCCTTGCGATACCTACGAAATCCAAAACTTCATCGGTGACTTCTCTTGATTCGCCATACCATGGAGGGTGAGAGTCTCCGCTTAGGATCTTAAAATGTGCATCAGGGATCTCAGCAGCCAGCTGCCTCCCATGATGGATTAAAATTGCTTTATCATTTTCTCGATGTAAAATCAGTGTCGGAGGTTTTATGCTGGAAAGAACTTTTGTTACATCGACTGAATAGCAAAGTTTAAGGAGCTTGGCGGCTATATCGGAGCTGGATGATAATCGCTGGAACTCGGCAAGGCTTTGAAGCTCCTCTGAATTCGCTCCTGGAATAAAAACATCGGCAAGCGTCTTAGAACCAAGCCCCCATGATGCTTTGATTAATGATATTATGGCAGCCTGAACCTCTTTTTTAGCGAGAGTCTCTCCATTCGCATAGGTTCCATAGAGTATCAAACGCATCACTCTTTTCGGGTGGCGGGCTGTATATGCTATTGTTGGGGGGCCTGACATGGAGGCTCCAAAAAGGTTGAACTCTTCAAGGTCTATATGGTCAACGATTGTTTCAAGATCCAATAGTTCGGATTCGAGCGTAAATTCCTTTCGATTTCTATCAGATTGGCCGCAGCCATGCTTGTCGTAAAAGACGACCATCATGTTTTGAGCGAGTCCTTCTAAAAATTGATTGGTAAACGGATCTTCTGTAATAAATGAAAGGCTTGTTACCCAAGGAGGGGGCATTATTAAAGGGGGGCCCGTTCCAAAGATCGAATAGGCAATGGTGACGCCGTCTTTTCTTTTTACGAATTGGACCGAAGGCTTCATCTAACAACCTCTTAGACCTATACTGTTTAATAATTTAAGAGGTGTATAGCAAACTGACGGCAGATACTCTCCGACAATTCGATCGGTGTTTTTTCTCAGAGGAAATTTAAGTCAAATAGATAGACAGCGTTCAGGGTGAGAATAAATATGAGAACCCCGCTACCGCATCAGAATGAATCCTGGAGAAAAGCTATAGAGAATGCCGGATTCTGTTATAAATAAAGTTTTGCCTGCCAACTGTCAAGAAAAAGCCTCTTTATAACCTTTAACAGGCCAATGTATGTATCTTGAATAAAAAATGAGTTTTTTATTAAAGGAGAGATAATAAGATTAAAACTAAAACTGGGTTCAAAACCTTTAGATTTTGTTCGTTGGCCCCGCCAAATAGCGGGACTTCGCATCTGGTCTTGATTAGTTAGGGTGTTCAGCCCCCGCTTAAACGGGATTTCACATCTTGATTGAATATATTAATGGGTTCAAAAGGTGCGAGTATAGGACTTGTTTTAACAGGCAACGGGTAACGGGCTCAACGGAACAACGCGCTAACTCACAAATCATTTTTTAGAATTTGCGTAATTTTCCCCGACAACTCCTCCATGGTAAAGGGTTTCTGCATAAAGCCGTCACAGCCGCGCTCCAGCAGTTCAATTGCCTGCCCGTCAACACTGTAGCCGCTTGAAAGCAGGACCTTCACATTTGGGTTGATGGATTTGATTTTCTCATAGACCTCCCCGCCGCCCATATCCGGCATTATGATATCTAAAATGACCATCTTGATTTTATCCTGGTTGGCTTTAAAGATTTCGACACCCTCAGTGCCGTTATGGGCCTCGAGAACGGTGTATCCTAATTTTTCAAGCATGTTGACACCCACTTCCAGCACCAGCTCCTCATCGTCAACAATCAACAGGGTACCGCTTCCCTTAATAAGCTTGGCGTCTGCTTCAACATTGGCTTCAAATCCGCTTTCGCTGGCGGGCAGAAAAATGGTGAATTTAGTTCCGTGACCTATTTCAGATTCCACATCAATATATCCATCATGGCTTTTAATGATACCGTAAACCGAAGCCAATCCCAACCCGGTGCCTCGGCCCATTTCTTTTGTCGTAAAAAAGGGATCAAAAATTCGTTCCAGGGTCGTTTTGTCCATACCGCTGCCGGTGTCGGTGATGGTGAGTTGAACGTACTTTCCCGGCGTTGGATTGTAGTTGTCGCTTTTGATATTCAGATGGGTTTGGTTTTGGGTTTTTAGAATAAGTTTGCCGCCGCCGGGCATTGCGTCGGCGGCATTTACATAGAGATTTAAAAGCACCTGGTCAATCTGGCCTTTATCGGCTGCGATCGGAAACAGGTCATTTTCAAAATTCCGCTCTATGGTGATTTCTTTGCGTGTTCGCCCGAAAGTCTCGGCGCTTTCATCCACTATCTGATTTAAATCTATGGGTTTGACATTGAATTTTCCTTTGCGGGCATATCCCAGCATTTGCCGCGTCAGCTGGGCACCGCTTTTGACCTGCTTTTCAATATTTTTCAACGGATCAAAATGAGGATGGGTATTATTAATTTCAAAGAGCATGAGGGACGTATTTCCCTGAATATTCATCAGCAGGTTGTTAAAGTCATGGGCAATCCCGCCGGCCAGGGTGCCAAGTGCCTCAAAGCGTTGTGCTTGCTGGAACTGGACTTCCAGTTTGCGGCGTTCTACTTCGGCCAATTTACGGTCGGTAATATCGATGACAAAACCTCGCAAACCAATGGGTTTGCCTCCCCTGAAAATCGGCGCCGAATAAATCGATACCGGAAAAATGGTGCCGTCTTTTCGAAGGGCAGTATATTCATTGGTGCCGGTTTGCTCGCCGTTCAATATTTTTATAACATTTTCTTTGGCGCGATCACGATCAGCCGGTATGATCATGTCATAGCTGCTTAAGCCTCGTTTGAGATCGGCTTGGGTATAGCCGAAATAGTTATAAGCGTTACGGTTTACAAACGTCAGCTGGCCGTCTAGATTGACCTCAAAAATAGTCTCGGGCATCAATTCGGCCAGTTCGCGAAAGCGTTCTTCACTTTCTCTGAGTGCCAGCTCTGTTTTTTTTGACTTCGTAATATCCAACCCGATCGACTGGTACTGTTGCAGCTCGCCGCTGTGGTCAAAAATCGCATGATCCGTCCAGTGTTGCCAGCGAATGGTGCCGTCCGGGGCCAGAACCTGGTGTTCGTAGCTTATTACAGGTTTTTCCGGAGTCAGCGACTTAAAATGGGTTCTGACCGTATCCTGTTCCTTTTCTGGAATAAATTGGAAAAAATTCTTACCGACCAACTCTTCGCGGGTCTTATTGAAATATTGGCAATAAGCACTGTTGACAAAGGACAACGTTCCGTCGGGCAAAAACCGGCAGATTAAAGCCTGCATATTTTCTACCAGTGCACGATAGTTTTTTTCACTTTCCTGTAAAGCATCTTCTACTCGACGACGCTCCTTCATTTCATTTTCCAGTTGTTCAAATGCTTCGCGGTAGCGATTTTCCGATTCTTTGAGCGTTCGCTGATTTTCAATCAGTTCAAATTGATATTTTTTTTTGAGGCGCTCGAAAAAGAAAGAGACCACGATAACCAGCACAAATGAGATATAAAAACGCAATTTGAATTCTGAAATGACCAGGCGAGCATTGCTGCTGGCGTAAAACTCGAGGACCAGCAAAGCGCAAAATAAAGCCAATACCCAGGCTAACGCCCGGGCCGCTCCCATGGCAAAAAATAGCAGTAGCGTAAAGAGAAACGCCCACGGCATCCGACTTAAATTGCCCTCGACGCCCACGGTGTAAACGATAAAAAAGCCGAACAGTATGAAAAGGGTGTTTGTATAATAAGGATAGAGTCGACGATCTTTTGTTTTGTTACTGGATTTGTTAATTGCTATAAAAAGGCACAGAAGCAGGACAAACATAAGACCCAGGACGGTTCCGATCAGGTAACGGCCGATAATGAAGTCATAGATCATAAAGAAACCTAAAACCGGCAAACCGACGAGCATGCTGACATTGACCAGGTATTTCTGGTTATTCAATTCCAGGGAATCAGGATGATTGACAAGATCCCGGTTGATGACGGAGTCCATTTTTCAAATCCTTGTTTTTAAAGGGCGAATTGCAGCGGGGTTTATGATAATTTTTCCATGGGTTACAGCATATATTATACCGTTAAAATAATCAGATGCAAAATTTAATTTAGCGCCCATAGACGAATAACGCCAACCGACTAAGCCCGGTTCCGTAAAACCTGTTTTTAAAAATGTCTATATAAAAAGCCTCCGGGAGGATATACGCTCCGGAGGCTTTATTAGATGGGGTTTTAAAGCCGCTCCTATAGCATTTATGCTATTTTCTATGAAGATGTGAGAAGTAAACTACAAAGCGAGCAGCTTTTTATGGTTTGCTGGACATTTCATGAATGGGGCGGCAAGATGGAGGTGGGTTTGGCTCGAAAGAAAGCCCCCCCTGATATGAAACTTCTTTCCCGGAAAATTGAGGTCGCCGACGGGTCTCAATTATTCCGGTTGCAAGCCAAACCCACAAACAAGCCTGTGAAATCATTTTAGAGCCAGTTCTTTGGCACTGACGACTTCATTAAAGCTTGCATTCAGATAGTGCAGATTTAATGCCATACTGTTTATTGAAAAGAACCTTTTCATGGAAATCGTCGTATCCAATTTAAAATATTAATATTATTTTATTTATACTGCATCTGAATTCGTACTCGGTTGCTCATATTCGCGCCGTATGTGTAAAGTCTGTTGACATTTAATCGGGCCATCTGTAAAGTTTGTTGACATCTAATTTCTTTTGAGGAAAACTGATTTAAACCCCGAATCTTTACCGGACAGGAGCCATCAGATGACCGAAATCAATTCTGAAGTCTTTTTGAACAAGGCGGATCTTGATCTGCTGTATGAAGTTTCGACTTCAGTTCATTCCATCCATGATCTGGATGAAATGCTTCGTGAGGTCTTGTTAAAGATAAGGGATGTTTTTCAGATAGAGGGTGCTTCTATTGCCCTGCATGATCGCAAGCGCAAAGAATTATATTTTATCCGTACCGTCGAAGAGCAAAGCGGCAGGACCCCGCAGAAAATGGATCAGATGCGGTTTCCGGATGACTATGGTGTGGCCGGATGGGTATTGAGAGAACAACAGTCGGTTTTAATTCCCGATGTTTCCGTCGACCATCGTTTTACAAAAAAACTCGATCTACAGCAAAAACTCGATACACGGTCCATGATTTGTGTACCCTTGAAAACCCGCAAAGGGGTTATGGGGGTACTGTATGCCATCAACAAACATGGGGCCGAATTTAGCAAAAAAGATTTACGCTTATTGGAAATTTTGGCGGTGACCATTGCGGTGTCAATTGAAAACGCGCGGCTTTATGGTGATGTGCAGCAGTATGCCAGCTCGCTTGAAATAGAAAATTACCGGCTTAAAACCGAATGTCAGGCGCGTTTCAATGTCCAGGGGATCATCGGATCCAGTTCAGCCATGCAACGTGTGTTTGCTCTGCTGGATAAAGTTATTGATACCGACACGGCTGTTCTTATCCAGGGTGAAACCGGTACCGGCAAAGAACTGCTGGCAAAGGTTATTCACTATAACGGGCATTTGAAGGATAAACCGTTTGTTGCGGAGAATTGCGGGGCATTGTCTGAAAATCTTTTGGAAAGTGAAATTTTCGGTCATGTCAAAGGCGCATTTACCGGTGCGATCGCAGACAAGAAGGGATTGTTTGAGCTGGCAAACGGTGGCACCGTATTTCTGGATGAAATTTCGGATATGCCCTTTTCGATGCAAACCAAACTGCTGCGGGTGCTTCAAGAGTATCAGATTCGCCCGGTCGGCGGCAGCGAATATCAGCGGGTGGATTTTCGGCTGATTTCATCTACGAATCGCGACCTGTTGCAGGAAGTCAAAAAGGGAAGATTCAGAGAAGATCTGTTCTATCGCATACAGGTTTTTCCTATTGTGATTCCGCCGTTAAGGGAGCGCAGGGAAGATATTCCTTTGCTGGTGACGCATTTTTTAGAAGAACATGCCGCCAGGTTTGACCGGCCGGTCCCGCGGTTAACGCCTGCCGCTCTTGAAATATTGATGAAATTTGATTGGCCGGGAAATGTACGCGAGCTTCAAAATGAAATTGAGCGCACCTTGACTCTGGCCGGAGACGAAATTGAATTAACGGAGGAATATCTCTCTGATCGGATCAGGGCGTCTACTGATTACCGTGGTATGGCAGACGCCACTCCGGTGACCATTAAAGAAGCCACCGCGCAGGTGGAGCGCCAAATGATTCTGGATGCCCTGCGTCAATCAGGCGGCAACCGGTCTCAAGCGGCTCGGATAGTGGGTCTTACCCGTCAAGGATTGCTCAACAAGATCCGGCGCTATGATATTAAGCCCTAATTATGTTTGGAAGTTGTATTACAAAAGAAGTATTACGCGAATCAGGGGCCTATCAAACGGCAAAGGGCTGAGCGCAAAGCGCAAAGCATAGAAAATTTGAATTTTCGCCTTTAAATCAAAACGCTTTGCCCCATGCGCCATGCCCTATGCAAAATCGCTTTTTAGTTGGCTGCAAGGGCTTGCCGAACCGTATTGGCCAGATCGCGCATGACCAGCGGTTTCATCAGGAAGGTTTGAATACCCATTTCGGAGGCATTCTGGCGGGTAAATTTCTCGCTGTAACCGGTGCACAGAACAACTGGAATATTGTTGCGGATACCCATTATTTTTTTGGCCAGTTTGTCACCGGTCAAGTTGGGCATAACGATATCGGTAATTACCAGGTCAAATCGATGCGGGTCTGCTTTGAAAAGCTCCAGAGCTTCAATGCTGCTGGTTCGTGTGGCAACACTATACCCCAGGCGTTCCAGCATTTGTCTGCCGATTTCCACCAGCGGCTGCTCGTCATCTACTAGCAGAATGTGTTCACATCCCATCGGCAGCGGTGTGGAAATTTCGTCGTTTGCTGTAAATTTTCGTTTTATGATGGGTAGATAGACATGAAAGGCGGTGCCTTTCCCCACTTCGCTTTCAACGGTCACCGCACCATTGTTTGATTTGACAATTCCCTGGACCACGGCTAATCCCAGACCGGTGCCCTTATCTTTTTCTTTTGTTGTAAAATAGGGATTAAAAATGTGCGGTTGGGCTTCAGGAGGAATACCCTCCCCGCTGTCTTTAATACTCAGTTTCAGATAAGATCCGGCTTTGAGGCCTGAGATGTCGGCGGCAGCCTTTTCATCTAAATCGCTGCTGCCCAGATGGATTTCGAGTACACCGTCCTTTTCATTGATGGCATGTGCTGCATTGGTGCAAAGGTTCATTATCACCTGGTGGATCTGGGTTGGGTCGGCCTCAATCACGCCGGTATCTTTTTCAATGTGATGCTGAATTGTAATCGTGGTCGGCAGAGAGGCCCGCAGCATTTTGACGGCTTCCTTAACAATATGGGCCACCTGAATGGGTTTGCGTTCATGTTTGTTCTGACGGCTGAAAGCCAGAATTTGCTTGACCATGTCCCGGGCATGTTTGCTGGCGCTAAAGATTTCTTTTAGATTTTGTCTGACTTCCCCCCCTACATCGCCATTCATCAATATCAGCTCGGTGTAACCGATAATGACCGAAAGAATATTATTAAAATCATGCGCGATTCCACCGGCCAGGGTACCGATGGCCTCCATCTTCTGGGCCTGCTGAAGTTGATATTCCAGATTTTTCTTTTCTTCTTCAGCCAGTTTTTGTTCTGTGATGTCATGCGCGACAACCATTGCCCTCTTTGGTTTTCCATCGGCAGCATAAAACATTTTTGAATTGATCATTACCCAGAATTCGCTGCCGCTTTTGGCCCTGATTTTGAATTCAGCTGATGAAGGTACTTTCTGGCCTTTAAAAATTTTATCCAGACGTTCAAGAAATATTATCTGACTGTCTTCAGTCAAGATATCAAGTGCGCTCATGTTCAAGAGCTCTTGCCGGGTATAGCCAGTGTACTCACAGATGACATCATTGACGCTGGTAAATTTTCCTCTGATAAAATCAACTTCATAAATACCGGCCGGCGCATGATTCACCAGTTGCCTGTATTTGGCCTCACTTTCCCTCAGGGCTATTTCTGACTGTTTTTGCTTGGTGATATCGCGTGCAATGCCGCGAAATCCAACAGGATTCCCCTCAACATCTTTCATTAAGGATACGGAAGCATCCACCTGACTTTTAGTACCGTCGGATTTGATAATTTCCCAGTCAAAACCCTTGGTGGGCTTGCCTGTTTCGTAAACCCGATTAAAAGTTTGAAACACCTTTTTGGCGTTTTCTTCATCCATGTATTCCCGGTTGTTCATCCCCACCATGGCCGTCGCAGAATATCCGATTATCCTGCAGAGGGAGTCGTTGAAAAAGGTGAAATTTCCTTCGAGGTCGACCTCAAAATACTCATCTTCGATATTGTTCAGAATGGAGCGGTATTTTTCTTCATTTTCACGCAGTGCGGCTTCGGATTCGGCCAGTCTAACCGCTACCCGGACAACGGCATAAGATAAGATGGGTGTGATAATTGCTGGAAATAGGATGGTTTTTATAATCATTTCTGGATGCTTTTCACCCAGAATCAGAGATATACCGATTTCAAGCGCCAGTGCTCCAAAAATGGAGATCACTGTGATGACCAGAGCGGTTTTTACCGCCCCTAATTTTTGCATCCATTTGAGAATCATGAAAGTTGCCCGGTTTTATTCTCAGAAGGGAATATTGAACCTAATAATTTGATAAGATTAAGATAAATCCTGCTTATATTATCGGTTCATTGGCAGATATCTTGAAGAATTCGCTATAAAAATTTAACGTTGGTGGGAAACATTCCGTAAAAAAGGCAGAATGGTGCTCGATGATGGGCGATACGCTAGAAGTTGACGTCTAACCGAGTTTCAGCTCCCGACAAACTTTGCTTCCACCCAGCCGTTACTGTAATAGTCTTCCGGCAAATAGGTCAGCTTGGTGCCGTTGAGCTGTTTCATATAGACCTGGTCAAACTGGATGAAAAAGGTAGGTTGGGTTTCATCTGTGGGGATAGCGACGAGATCCGGTGGTTGCAGAAAGGGTGCCGTTTTAAAAGATCCGTTTTTCCAGCTAAAGGCCTGCTGTTTAGGTATGCGCATATAGTCATTTTCATTACCGGCGGATTCAATTCCGGATAATACAGTGAAGTAATATCCTTTATAAGGCTTGAGATCGTATCCGAAACGTTCTTGACCGGCCGGATCGGAATGCGCAATCTTCTGATCGATCAGCTTCATGGGTTTTTGTTTCTTACG
>JASFIX010000083.1:0-10322 GCA_050122435.1 Desulfobacterales bacterium | reverse complement strand
CTAGCCCAAATATGCTTACCACGTGTCGCATCAATCAACTGGGCTGTAATCCGAATTCGGTCACCAGATTTCTGAACACTCCCTTCCACCACATAGCGTACACCCAATTCCCGGCTGACCCTTTGGATTTTCACGGATTTCCCTTTATACGTGAAAGTCGAATTGCTGGCGATGACGAATAGATATGGGTTCCTGGCCAGGGCGGTGATGATGTGTTCGGTAATTCCATCGGCGATATATTCCTGTTCAGGTTCGCCAATGTTGGAGAACGGCATTACTGCTACAGAGGGTTTGTCGGGCAAAGGAAGCGCCATGTCTTCTTCAGAGACAGGCTCAAAAGAAAGACGAAAATAATAATTCCAGATTGCGAAGCCACCGACTGCTAAGAGGATTAAAGCAATCACTCCAGAGGCCGCCCAGAGCCATTTCCGTGATTTCGCTTTTTCCTCACCGATCATCTTGCCGGCATCGGCGGGCTCAGTTAACAACCGATAAACCCGAACCGGTTCGGAAATATTTTTCACCTCTTGCTCGCCTAAATAATGGTATCCCAGCGATAGCTTATCTTTAATATGCTCATAAACGGTTCCTGAAATGGCAATACCGCCACCCGCTGCCAGTCCTTCCACCCGCGCCGCAATATTGACACCGTCGCCATAGATCCGCTCTTCTTCCTCAATGACATCCCCCAGATTGATACCGATGCGAAACTCCATGCGGCGGTCTTGGGGAATATCAGCGTTGCTTTTTTTAATTTCATCTTGAATCTTTATGGCACCATTTACCGCATCCACGACACTGGCAAACTCGGCCAATATGTTATCGCCTGGAGAATCTACAACTCGGCCATGATTTTGTTGGATAATACTGGAAATCAAAACGCGGTGGGCAGCCAAATCACGGACGGTGGCCTCTTCATCATCTCGCATGAGTCGGCTGTATCCGATGACATCAGCGCTGAGGATGGCTGTGAGCTTGCGTTTAAAACCTTCTTGAGTCATGGATGGCGCCTTTTGCTAAGGTTTTAAAACGAAAATGGGAATCATTTTAGCGTCTGAGCCAATATTACAAATAACCAAAGGAGGTTATGAGGTCAAGAATATTTATGAAATGGATATTCGGTTCTTCTAACACCCTGATGTTTAAGTTTCGGGGGGGCAGATTCAATATATGGCAACACTTGTTTAAACTAAAGTTTTATCATTAATTTCCGATAATTAATTAGAAAAACATTTGTATATCGTAATATTTGCACCTTAATTGTGACTTTGGATGCTTACCGATGTTGATACACTGTAAATCATGTCACTCCCTGTTCCGATTGGATAGCAGTGCTATAAAATCCACCGGATCAAAAGTCAGGTGTTCGAATTGTGACGAGATCTTTAAAGTCTTTAAGCCCAATGCAGTTGAGAAAAGAAAAGATCACAGAGTTAAAACCCAAAATCTGATTTCTTACTTCTCAATCAATGAAGCCGGAAAGATAATTTCTCATGGCATGGGCATCGCAATGGACATTAGTAAGGGCGGGATTTTAATTCAAACATCAGATGCTATCGAATCAAGTTTAGTTAATTTGGCAGCAACTGACAGAAAGAAGAATCTCTTTGAAGTGAAAGGAGAATTAGTTTATTCAAAAAAAATGTTCATTGGAACATTTTTTTCCGGTATAAAATTTATCGACTCAGATGAGCGTGTCAAAAAATTTATCGTGAATTTGATTAAGGAATACAATTTACACGGGCATAATCTGTATATTCGCTGTTATAGCGAAGGTCCGCCTCCCCTTCCCCACGATGCAATATAATTTCAATGTCTTCTGTTCAGGTAATTTGGGTTTAGTTCTCTGTTAAAATAAAGATAGAATTAAGCATTAAAGCAAGATTTGGTACTATGCAGGTACATTGAAAATACCTAAAAAATACACTAAGCACAGATATGCTAGAGCATCACAATATTTTTATATCCCTGAAAACCTCTGATATTTTGGAGATATATGTACCCAATCAATAAATATAAAAGGCAGGGTAAAAAACCCTGCCAATTAAATTATTCATCAGTTGTCGGAGACCCTTTCGTCACGTTCAGGTGGGGTCTCCGACGTCATAATTATAAAATTAAAAACTCCCACCTATGGAAACTTCTACGCGACGGTTTTTAGCGCGACCCGCTTCGGTGTCATTACTGGCGATGGGGTTCTCAGCGCCGTACCATAGGGAAACCACACGGTCCGGACCCAGATTATAAGTATTGTACAAATAATCCGCTACCGCCTCGGCTCGGAACCGGGACAGTTCCATGTTATACTCGGGCTTTCCGGTATCGTCCGTGTATCCGAACAGCGCAACGTAAGCGCCTGGATTCGCAATTAAAAACTTGCCGACTCCGTCGAGTTCTTCTTGTGCCGCTGCAGATAGATCTGATTTGTCCAATTCAAAAAGGATGTTATTGACCTTGTAACCTGCCACTTTGCTCTCCGAAATTGTCACAACATCAGTATCCCACTTTGTGTAGTAAAGAGGGCCTATGCCATAGTAGGGCTGGGTGATAAACGAGTCAAACGGAATAGCCCGCGAGCACGCATTGGCCCTGCTCATATCAGAGACCGTCTTTCGATCCCTTTCTTGCACGGAGTAATCGACAACCTGGAAACAAACGTTGTGTCTTTTTGCGAGTTCGGTTGTTTTGTCCCCTGGGCTCGTAGTGCTTGCTAATTTATCGTAACCACCGTCACTGAAAATGTAGACAAAGGTCTTGCCGCTCAGACCTTTCAGCACAGTATCTAATTCATTGAGACTCTTCACAAGCGGGGTCTTTCCTGAAGGCTCGGCCGGAAGCTTTTTCAGAGCATCCACAACCTTATCCCGGTCGAATTTCTGTACAGGATACACTGCTTCCCATGGCGTGAATCGATAGATGCCAACGTTGTAGCCCAAATCCGGCAGCCGCGTAAACCCGGTTGTCAGAGCGGATTGTTCGAGTTCGTAATAAGACTTTTTGTACCTCTTGTTTAATGCAGACATCGAGCTTGAAGAGTCAACCAACACGATGACATTGTCGGCCGTTCTGACAAGCACCTCATTAGCGACGATTTTTTCCCTAATATCATCAATATAGATAATCTCACCCGCTTGAACTCCGCTTCCAACAGCAAAAACAATACTTCCCAACATGACCAAGGTCAACATAAACGCTTTTTTGAACATAATTTGCTCCTCTCTTTTAGCATCTTTTGGTTACAATATTTTATAAAACTGTGCACAAGGGAAAAGATGTCAAGAAAAATGTTCTTCGTGACCTAAAATTAACAAATAGTTATTAATCAACCGAGATCGAAAATTCTTCCGATTCCGCACTCTCTCCCAAGTCATTGACTGCGGTGACGACAAAGTAATAGGTTCCTGGATTCAAACCTTTAATTGTGTGAGGATTTTTTACATTCGAGATTTTTTTCCCATTAAGTTTCGTGACCCCTGGCGAATCTTTCCAATAGATATTATATGAAGTTGCATTTGGTACATTATCCCAAGCTAAAGTCACAATTCCTTTTTCTGAGGTCTTGGATTTCTGGTCTTTTATTGGTTTGTCAATAATATTTTTAAAATCGATAAAACCTACTTTGTTCATAACTGCTGTGTATGACAATTCCTTTGATTCTTCGCTCTCTCCAGAATCGGTAATTACTGTAACGACAAAATAATAAGTTTTGTCAGGCTGTAATTGGGTAATTGTAAAAGGGTTGGGCGTGTTGCGGAATTTAAAACCACTGAATTTAGTTACCCCTGGCGACGTTGAACCATACACATTATATGAGATAGCATCGGGGACTTCAATCCATGATAGCGTTACCTCGCCACTTACAAGGTCACTTGCTGGGGGGATATTTTCACTACAGGCTGACAAAGATATTATGGCCAAAAGAAACCATAGAAAATAAAAATAGGCATTTATAGCGAGATTATATTTTCTATCGTTCATTATTATGCCGCCTGCATTTTGTTTTACCCTACAAATATATTTTGTCACTTTCTCAGGTTACAGTCAATTAGTGATATATTGAGATAATCCGCATTTTACCAAAGTACAGATATTCGAAGATATCACAAAAATTTCAAGGCTTTCAAAAGTTTTGATTTGCTAGAGAGTACCAGAGATACATATTTTTAAATTGATAATATTTTTTTAAAAAAAAGTATTTAAATGAGAAGTGTGGCGTGTGAAATCCCGCTATTTATAGATTCTTACCAAGGGCATAAGCTTTCTCCAAATTAATCTTTTTAAATGTGTTATCACACGTTCATGCTTTGACCTCCCTGGTAGCTGATAAAGAGTAATTCTAGATAAGACGCTTTAAATCCGGTCTTAGCTTAAGAAGTTTGTCCATAGTCTTCGCGCGGTCGCTTAAATATGCTTCATCTTCCAATTCCCAACCGGGTGCTACCGTACAACCCACCAGGACATAATCTCCGATAGGCTCGGCTGCCTGCCACAAATCGCCCTGAACGACTGCGTGGAATTTAAAATCTCGTTTGGATAAGATTTGTTCATCCACTTTGTTGTTCTTATCATCATATACGTGGAGTTTTACACCTTCACCTTCATACAGGTTCCAAATTTCATCGTGTTTTACTTTGTGGAATCTACTATACATGCCTCTTTGCAAATAATAGTAAATATGTGTAGCGCAGGACCGCATATATGATTTATTTTCAGGCTGAACGATGAAATCGGATTTGTAAGTCTGGCGAAAGTAGCCGCCTTCATCATGTTTTGACAGATCAAGTATTTCAATAATTTTGTCGTATGCTTCCATTGCAAGCCTCTTTTAAAAAACCGAATTTTTAATTGATATTTATAACGAGGATCGCCGTCCCCTACCCGCTTCTTTCTGCCATTCGTTTTCTTTTTTTCGTCATCGGACTTCTGTCTTCTGTCATCCGTTCTCTGTTATCTGTTTTTCGACTCCCACAGGGCATCACGCAGGCCGGAGGTGCGCTCTATCTGGCGGTCAATAGCCTTGCGGATAATCGAGTGGGTACCCCAGATACTGATTTTTTTACGGGCACGGGTCAACGCTGTGTAAATCAGTTCGCGGGTCAATATGGGAAAATCGCTATCGGGCATAATGAAAAGAACTTCATCAAATTCGGAGCCCTGGCTTTTATGAACTGTCATGGCATAGACCGTTGTGTGTTCCGGAAGCTGATACGGTTGGAACCTGCGGACTTCTCCATTATCACCCGCAAAAAAAACAGCTAACTGATTATCAGCGGCTTCAGTAACCGGCAGGGTGACACCGATGTCGCCATTGAACAGGCCCAGCGGGTAGTGGTTGTGCGTGATTAAAACGGGTCGTCCGGCATACCAAGGATTTTCTGCATTCGGATCCGGCCGTATCAGGTTTTGCCGGCGCAATACCTGTTCCGCCAGTTTATTGATGGCCTGAACGCCCAGCGGGCCGATATTTAGGGCGCACAGGATTTTAAAGCGTTGCAAGCGCTTCAGGGCTGCGGCTGGATCATCGGCCTTCAGGTAGGCTTGATAACCGGTTACAATTTGGCTGGACAGGTTTTCAAACAGCTCTTCATCTGCCTTGAGGGTTTGCCAGGTAATGGATTTATCATCTTCATCGGTCAGCATTTGAAATGCCGTTTCTGTGTCTGCACGGTTGACTGCGCGGCTTAAATCGCCAATTCCACTTCCAACGGCAAAGCGGTAGCTTTTTTGCAACACGACAATGGCATCCTGCAGATCGGATTGAGAGTCCGATGTATTAACCTCCTGTTCGAGGTCTTCACCGGTGAGTTCTTTGATGCGATTTATAAACGGCAATGAAAAACCATGGATCATATTCCGGCCACAGATATCACCTAAAACCGAACCCGCTTCCACTGAAGCCAGCTGATCCTTGTCTCCGATTAAGATCAGGCGTGCATTTTCGGGGACTGCCTCGGCCAGTTTGGCCATTAAGGCCAGATCAACCATTGAAGCTTCATCAACTACCACCACATCTGCTATTAAAGGATTTCTCCGATTAAAACGAAAATATGGTGAGCCCGTTATGGGCTTGAGCATGCGGTGGATGGTGAATACTTCCGAAGGGATTATTGTTTTAATTGATTCGTGGCAGTCCATCTGGCTTTTTGCCTGCTCAACGGATTCTTTTAAGCGGGCGGCGGCTTTTCCGGTTGGGGCTGCAAGATAAATGTTCAGCTTTTGCCCGGACACCTGTTCCAGCAGCAGGGCCAGGACTTTGGTGACGGTAAATGTTTTTCCGGTTCCGGGTCCACCGGTAAGAACACTGAAATTTTTTAAACAGGCAACCGCAGCCGCAATTTTTTGCCAGTTTATTTCCTGGCGGCCAGATCCGGGAAACAACCGGTCCAGGGTTTGCGTTAGCTGATTAAAATTCAGACCTGTCACCGGGCTTTGAAGCCGTTGCTTAATCGCTTTTGAAAGCGAGTTTTCGTAATCCCAGTACCGGTAGAGATAGAGCCGGTTTTTATCATCCAGAATTAAAGGGCAGATCTCACCTGGTCGGCCGACAGCCGGACTGGCCGATAGTTTTTCAAGCCAGACATCAAGATCGGGGCATTCGATCGGCTTTTTGAAGTCCTTGGTACCGGCGAGTAATTGACCGGCTGCTGTTTCCAGATTAAAGCAGATATCTCCCGTGCCGGTTGCATGGCTGACCAGGGCAGCAGCCAAGAATACGTCTGAATCCTTATTCGCTGAAAAGTCAGCAATAAATTTCGCGAAATGAATATCGATCTCGCTTAACAGACTATTTTTGCGGAGATTCTTAATTGTAGTCTGATCGGTCATTTGGATTCAAAAATAATTTTTATAAATATATATTATTATAACGTATTGTTAATTATCTTTTATTAAAGTAAAACTTAATGTTAAGAAAAGTTCTGAATCAACGATTTTCCCAAAGCATTAATCAGTGAGGGCTTCGGGAAATCAAAATAAACACCATATTCCGGGCCCAGGCGGCTGTCGATTCCCCGGACAAATAAATAGAAAACACCTCCAAAATCGGATGCGTAACTAAAATCCGGATGGCGCATCCGCAAATATTGACATAGGGCCAGTACATAAAGGTGGTACTGGAGAATATAATAATGCTGTTGCATCGCATCCTGCAGTGCTGCCTGATGATAACTGTCAATGGTTGAACCCAGATAGTTGGATTTCCAATCCACCAGATAAAACCGATCCTGGTGTCGGAAAACCAGATCCATGTAACCTTTCATAAAACCGGCGACCGGATGGAATGACAACTTTCCTAATCGGCCGGGCAATTCCTCACCGCTTTCAAAACTGCTGTGTTTTTTGAACACGGATCGCAGCTTTTGAGGCGTAATTTTGTTTAACGGAAAATAAAACTCCATCTCATTGACCCGCTGTCCCAAAGCAACTGAGGATAGCGTAAATTCAGGTTGATTTGGTCTTAATGGAACCGTCAAAACATGGGCAATTGTCTCACAAACGATATCCAGCCAGGTGCTGTCAAAACCGTAGGCTTGAAGTGCGTGTCGAACCGGTTCTCTTATCGCCTGAGCTGAACAGTTGGTGTAATCCAGATGCTCGAATAGGTCGTGAAAGAAATTGCCGGCTCGAGAACCTTTGGGAAACCCAAAAATATTTTCATGTTTGCGGGGCTCCCGGAAATCGTTCCAATCTTCGATGGGGCCCTCCAAATGCCTGAAAAGATCGCTAAAGGCATCGCGGTCGGGTTGATCAATATCAATGGTACGCCTTGATACCAGTGAGGAGTAACTTGAAATCTGCCAGGTATGATCGATAGTGCCTGAAAACTCGCGTGCGACCATTGCATCTGTAGTGCCCCGCTGTTCAAAAAAATTGCATTCCGAAGGTACAGGCAAAGTCGTAACCTCGATACTCCCCTCTGATTTCTTTACCAGCCCGTCTAACTCGGCGATACGATCTTCGTCTGACTTAGGTCTCACCTGCCTTTTAAGTTCACCGACAATATCTTCGGAGCGATCATCGATTTGTGGGCCCCCGGCGGTATGCAGCAGATACGCCAGGGCTGAAGATTCGGCTTCGTTGATATTTCCCCATACCAGGTAGCATTTTGATTTTGCGCGGGTTAAGGCGACATACAACAGGCGGATATTTTCGGCCAGCAGCTCATTCTGGGCCTGAATGAGATTTAAGTCACGAGAATCCGAACCCAGATCCAGGGTCAGGCTCTGGTCACTATCGTTTTTGTCCTGTGGATGGAAGATGATTTCAGGGTCCTTCAGCAATGACCCTTCCCACCCATAAGGGCAGAACACCACCGGATATTCTAAGCCCTTGCTTTTATGGATGGTTACAATTTTAATGGCGTCTTCGTCACTTTCCAGCCGGAGTTGATGCTCTTCAAGCCGCGGTGATTTTGGGTCTCTTTGCTCCGCCAGCCATTTTAGAATACCGCTGATTCCTAAATTCAGCCGGGTGGATTCCTGATGGATGATTTCAGCCAGGTGAAGCACGTTGGTTAAATGTCGTTCCCCATCCGGAAAAGCCAGAAGACGCTGTCGGATTTTCTCTTGGCTCAAGAGCATTTGGAACATGCGCATAAAGCCGGATTTTTGCCACACCTGAAAGTATTCCCGGAAGCTTGCCAGTCGATGTTCCCACTGTTGAACGTCCAGCCGATCGGATAGCAAGTCTTCTCCCACGGCGCCCATCATGTTCATTGCCAGGGCAGCTTTGAGATATCCCGGGTTGTCCGGCTCTGAGATACCGAGCAAAATTTTTTCGATTTGCATGGCCTCATGAGAATCAAAGATGTTGCCGGTGCTGTAGAGAACCGATGGCAGGCCTCTGGCGGATAAGTGCTCTTTGACCTGTTGGGCCTGTCGGTTGGTTCGCACCAGCACAGCCATATCACCCGGCTGCCATACCGTCGCTTTTTTAGTTACGATTCGACAGATTTCTTCCGCCACCGCTGCGGCGATCAGTCTTACTGCTTCGGTTTTATTGACCGGTTTATTTCCATCCGCATGTTCACGTGAATCCAGATACCATATCGTTAAAGGTGTTTCTTCTTCAGTCAGCTCATTTGATTCTTGAAGTCCGGAACTGGCATTTTCAAAAGGAATTCCTTCAAAAAGAAAAGGGGTTTTCATATTTGAAAAAAGGGTATTGACGGCGGTGATCAGGTGTGGTTTGGAGCGCCAGTTTTTGGTAAGTGTAAATTTCGCCTGGGCCTGCCGGGCCGCCCTCAAATAGGAAAAAATGTCCGCCCCCCGAAAACTGTAAATGGCCTGCTTGGGATCACCGATCATAAACAGCAGGCTGTCTTCGGCTGAAAATAGCCGGGAGAAAATTTCATACTGCACGTCGTCAGTATCTTGAAATTCATCCACCAGAGCGGCCCTATACTTCTGACGGATAGCGACGGCAAGGGGATTGCTCTTTTTGTCAGCTAATGCCTGCTTTACCAGTATGAGCAAATCATCGAAAAATTGAATATTTTTTTCCGACTTTCTCTTCTTTAGCGTTGCAGGTGCCTCTTCAAATAACTGCGTCTTGAGATAAACAAAGTAATTTTCCAGCTCGGTCTGCAAAGCATCTGCACAGCGGTATAGGTCATCACAGGTGGTAAAAAAATCATGGGAAGGCGGTGATTCCTTTTTGCGGGTTGCCTTTATAATTTTTCCAGCAGTAAAATTTTCGAAGTTCTTAAACAGCGGAAAGCCCCCGCTATTGTCAGCCGTGTATTTGTCCATGGCTTCGGTCAGGGCGTATATCTTGAGATCTCGCCTGGTCGTCGCAGGGTCGTTTTCAACAGATTTCAAACTGCCGTAATAAGTGCCGCTCAAGGCAGGATTACGCAGCGCTGCTATGATGGCACTGCGTGCTGGAGGCCATTGGTCTTTTAACCGCTGGTAGGCTTTGCGGAAATCAGAAAGCGTTTTCAAAGACGGTTTTTCAAGCTGCGGGATAATTTTGAATTCCGTGGCGCCGGTTTTGTTCAGCAGCTTCCGGAAATAGGCCGGGGTTTTTATTTTTTCAGCAAGATAGCCAATGACTTCCTGGGGGGCATCGTAAAAATAACTGCGCCAGAAATCTTCGGCAACATCCCGCACCAGTTCAGTCTGATCGGAAACCAGTTCGCTATCGAACAGATTGGCGGTCTCGAATGCATGTTCATACAGGATGCGAGCGCAGAATCCGTGAATCGTAAAAATGGGTGCTTTATCAAACTCAACCAGGGCATCGTGAATTAAATCCACAGCAGACGTATGATCTTTCCGGCGCTGAAGCAAATCGGTCAGCAGGCGGTCTTCGCTGTTTCCTGA
>JASFIX010000082.1:0-10352 GCA_050122435.1 Desulfobacterales bacterium | reverse complement strand
GGAATTCCCCCTGAGGTCCTTTGCGCATCATGGTGGCAACAACTCTATTCCCGATGACCAGGCAGCGAATATCGGTACCGCTGGACTCTTTGATAAATTCCTGCACCAGGATATTGGCTTTTAGACTGCGAAATGCTTGGATCGTGCTCTGGGCGGCCTTTTTGGTCTCGGCCAGCACAACACCGACACCCTGAGTACCCTCGATCATTTTAATAACCAGAGGAGAGCCGCCCACGAGATCGATGAGATCATCGGTAAACTTGGTTGAATGGGCAAAGCCGGTGACCGGCAGACCGATTCCTCTGCGGGCAAGCAGCTGCATACTCCGTAATTTGTCCCGCGAACGGCTGATGGCGACCGATTCGTTGAGACAAAAGACATCCATCATTTCAAACTGCCGAACCACCGAAGTGCCGTAAAACGTAATCGAGGCACCGATGCGCGGGATGATGGCATCGAAACCTTTCAGTTTTTCACCTTTGTAATGAATAGCCGGGTGATGTGAGGTAATATTCATGTAGCAGCGCAACGGGTTAATGACCTGGATTTCATGGTCGCGCTTTTGGGCAGCCTCAATGAGGCTTCGGGTAGAGTAAAGCTCGGGCTTACGTGAAAGTATGCCGATTTTCATTTTTTGCCCTTCTTAATCTTTTCTGTTTTGTATACTTTTGGTAATGATCTTCCCATTAAATAGGCCCGTCCCGGATTTATAAGAAATCTATTTTCCACTGCTGTGCGTCCGAGCAGCATTCTGAAAAGCATCGGATCTCTGTTTGTCAGTGTAATATCAATCGGCCAACTCACAGCTCCCAGCACTGCTGTCGTCCGAATGACATAACGTTTCTCAACATGACCGCCTGAATCCTTTACCCGGCGCTGCTCCAACACCGGCGCTTCACAAAACCTTAGGATATCTTTTCGGCGTTGCAGTGGGTGTATGCCAAATCGCACCATTCGTCGGTTGTCTTCAGCAAACTCCTCCAGATTGAACACATGCAAGGATGAGGTGCGGGCACCCGTGTCAATTTTGGCTTTCACCGCCGGGATACCCAGATCCGGTAACCCGACCCACTCCTTCCACCCGATTATTGTACTTGGATGGTCAACCTTTTTTTTTCTTTTCATCTTTCCTAAAGCCGTTTAGAGATCAGGCACAAGGGCACTCAAGCCGCAATGTTCTACCCTCTCATTTTTGATGATTGAAAAGTTTAAAAATTGTTTTTGGGCAGAAAAGATCTATATGGAAGGTTGATAGACGTGTCAATATTTAAAATTTTAGATTAGAAATTGGCGCCGGTATTCACACATCAAGGTGCCGGGCGGGGTCGGCTTTCAAGCATTTCCACGAAGGCTTCGATGCGGGTTCGCAGCTGGCCTTCGGCAAAATTACGCTGATCCACACAATCCACTTCCAGATTCAATACCGGCACGCCGATTTCCTTGAGTCCTCCACTGATGAGCCCTCTGGCACCGGTGCCCTGGCGGCAGCCCCAGTGGCAAGGGTTGATGGCGCCGTCTAAACTGTAAGCGCGGGCTAGTTTTTGGAGGTGTCCAATCCGACGCTGAATCCCGCCGTTAAGCGGGATGGCAATAGCCCGGCGGGCCAAACCGGGATAAGGGTCTTGCGGGTCAATGGGGTCCCAGAAGATGTCATTGAACTCATCCGACACGATATTGGCCTGGTACTCTTTTTCCAGCAATTCGACCAATGGATTGTTAAATTGAATACGGTTTTGAATCCATAGCAAACGCAGCTTTTCCCCAGGTACGCCAGGGGTGCCGTTATCCACTCGGGCAGTGAATTCGTCCTTATACGCCTGAGCAATTTCAATGGAAGCCTCAGAGCCGCAAAATAATGGCATGACAAGCCCAAAATTCGTCAGCAGGCGGCCGTCGGTGGGTGAAGGGATGTTTTGGGCAAGGTGATATACGTCTTTCATTATTTTGCGGGTAAGATTCGTGTTTTCAATGGCCTTGCGCAGTTTGTCCTCATCGAGCGGCTTCCCCGTGTGACGGCAAACGAATTCAACCATATCTCTTAACTGATCGGCAAGATAGGCGACATTCTGTTCGGAGCCTTCCTGGGGCACATTCAGAACGAACAAGTCTTTGTTAAACAGGTCTGCCAGATTCTCCATGACCGCAATTCCGCCTGTGCAGGGGCAGGTGGTGGCGATGAGAAAATCCGGCTTGGGCATAATTCCTTTGCGGGCGGCCCCCATGACTGAACGGTGGTATCCACACGTGTCGCCGACGAAGCCGGCCTGCTCGGCTTCTTCCAAAAAGGGGTCTGCTGTGCCGGTGGTGGCCAATGCAGCGCCCACGAACTCAACAAAACAGGATGTGATGCCCATGGCGTTGAGCAGGTTAAATGGGACGGCAAGTCCGCACCAGGCAACCGTGTTATCGTCAGCGTATAGCCGGCTGCCGAGCCGGGCAACCTCCAACGCATATTTTTTCCTGGGATTGGGCAGGTTTGGATCTTGTAAAATTTTGGCTTCAATTCCTTCTGCCATGTCTTTAAAGTATTCGTACATCATGAGCCATCACCTTTTAAAGATTCGGTTAAATTAGATAAGAAAATAACCTTGCCACCCTTGCTCAAAACCTAACCACGAAAACGCGAAAGATAGAAAGCACGAAATTTAATTCTTTTTCTTTTCGTGTTTTTGCTATTTCGTGCTTTCGTGGTAGATATTTTTTATCGTTTCAGCTCGCCATCTAATATTTTTACAATCAAACCAGCATTTCGATAAACGCTTCGATTCGTGTTCGTTGCTGCTCGATGGATCGCAGGCTGCAGTCTCCTTCAAGAAGCAATAACGGAATGCCGGCTTGGCTCAGCTTCTCGCGTACTGCCGGCAGGCGATCCAGGTAAGGATCGCAGAATTTGATGGTTTGGCCGATAACGCCTCTGGCACCACAAGCCCGGGTGCGCGCCAAAATGTCTTCGGCCATCTTCAGCGGACGTCCCGGGTTAAATGTCCGGGCGCAGGGCGGTCGGGTCAACAGGCTGCGGGAAATTTGCAGCAGTAAATCCTGGCGCTCATCCAATTCTATGGGTGTGAATAACCTTGAACCGGTGCAAAGATCATCATCGACAATGCGGGCGCCGCAGGATTCGAACAACCTCAGGGCTTCAGGGTCTGCCAGCACGTTGCCGAATAGAAAAACAGGGATTCCCTCGTGCTCTGGATTTTTTGATTTCGGTTCCGCCAGAGCCTGCTTTATATTTTGTGTGCTTTTTTCGAACGCTTCGGTCATGGCTGCATTGTAAAGGGTTTGCATTGCGGTGCTGCCGCCCGGTAACGTACCCTGACAAAGCTGTTCGCGCATCTGGGCCAAAAGGCCGCATAGATTGTTGTACTGCTCGATACTGGCTTCAATATCGCCATCTGAAAAGGTGCGTCCGCTCCATTCTGAAAGCGCTTCCCTCAGACGGGTAACTTCTTTGGCAAAAAACGCAACCGCAGCGTCATCGGAGATCGCCGGCAGATCCAGCAAGATGATGTTATCATCAGGCCGCACGTGCCGCCAGGCATCGCACATCCTGCGCATGGCATCGCAGCTGTTTATAAAGACGACACCCGTAAGATCTGGAAGATCCTTGCTGATGGCGCGGTCCAGAATACGCTTGACATGCGGGCAGAGGTTGTCGTGCAGTATCTGTCCGGCCTGATCCGGGCACTCGCTTATCGGCAGGATGCGGTAAGGCGTGTAGCCGGCCGCAGCGATTAAGACCAGCGGCGTATAAGCGCAAGCATAACCGATTTTTTCAGTCTCTCTAGACATATCCGTCTCAATTCCTCTTAATGTGATACAGCAACAGTTTTATATTCAAATGTTTAATTGGTTTGATTGGTTTAATTTGTTCAATTTGTTAAAAAAGCAGAAATGCCATAACCAATAAAACCAATTGAACAATTAAAATCCTCTAAAGAACTTGGGTTAGGCTTCAATCCAGAAAAAATGAAATCACGGACTATTTTCATGCGCGTTAGCGAGTACGTGGCGCAATAAATTTTTCGTCCGCTTGATATCATCCTGCGGGATGCCGTCAAAGACATGAGTAATTACCCGGTCCACTACGTTTAGCACCGGATCACGAACCTGCCGGCCGACCTCTGTTAAATGAATCCGCAGCACCCGCCGGTCAGTCGGATCTGTCGTGCGCTCAACCAATTCATCGCGTTCCATACGGTCCAGCAAGCCTGTCATGGTTGATGGCTCCAGCCCGGCTTTTTTGCTAAGCTCGATCACCTTTAACCCATCCTTCTGCCACAGGCTCATCAGCACGCATAAATACGCCGGTTTTACCCTTTCAACCCCTGAAGATGCGAATTCTTTTTTCAAAGCAGCAGTTACCGACAGGCTGACGCGTGATATCAAATAATATGGACATTCTTTCAGTGTATTTAGCATTATTTTTTTTCGCCTTTTTGTCACGTATACGAATTATACGTATACGAAATATTTTCCGGTGTCAACCGCAATCTTCATGCGATTTTGGGGATCGTCCCGCAAGTTAAAAACTAATTGTTTGAAATCGGTTAATCATGCTAAGAAGGGCTGTCGTCTGCGGTAATCAGAGTATAAGTGGCTTCAAAACCCCATCTAAGGCTCAATGGCTGCGTTGCAGACCTCCGATAAATGCTCACATACCCAATGTATGCTGAGAACAACGACTTTCTCGATCGGCCTGACGCCTTGCCCTTGAACCTGATCTGAGGTTTTGAAACCACTTATATCCATCCCATAGTTTTGAATTTGTGGCGATTTACCGTGGGTCCATCGACCTGCAAAAAAATATTTTCGGATTTAAGAAGCGACTTACTGAAAAAGGATGTAACGAAGGAGGAATTAATGGGCCGGGATGATGTTGTCAAGAAGATCAAAAATGCGATGATTAAGGGTGAGATCCCTCCCTGGAAGGCTGATAACGAGGCGGCAAAAATGGGTATTACGGCACCTGAGAATATTGTTGTGGGGACCATGGCCAGGCGTGCCTTTGTCGAAGAGAAAAGCGGTCAAAAATTTTGCCATATTGTCCTCCCGGTAAAGCCCTATCATACGGCTTACCGGTGTCCAAAAGATGGCACGCTCTGGACTTTAGCGGCGGATGATACTTACGTGCGATGCGGAATGTGTGCAACACCGCTGGAAGTGCTGCCAGAAAACGAGCGTCACCAGCCACTGGTCAACAATTACATCGGCGGGGTCGAAGATTATTATTCCTATGCCGGGGAAGTCACCGTTAGCGGGGAAGTTAATAAAACCTTTCAAAACATTCTGTGCTGGGGCCCGGGCGTCGGCCATCTGGGCATCAGTGTGGGATGCTTTCGGCTCAACCAATACGGTCCCATCGAGGTGAAAGTGTCCGATTGGGGGGTTGCCGCCAGAAATTTAGCGTTTGTGTTTGATACCGAACGCGAACGTGAAAAAGCCCAATCGCTGATCAAAGAAAATCTTTCCGATGTCATCACGCAGATGACGCGCGAGCATCTTGCGGAATGGAACGGAGAGGTATTCGATGTTAGTTTTTTATATAAACAACATCATGCCGATCGCATTTTGCATTGTTGTTTTTACACTCGGTTTTCTGATCATCGCGGTCATGGTCAGACTTCACATAGCGTAGGGCTGGCGAAAAATCTAATCGATGACTTATTCACCCAAAAAAATATCAAATGTCGACTGTCTGTCGTCGGAATGGGAAGAGACGGTGATCTCAAGCCATCTCCACGAAATAGGCGTGGACGTTACGTATCCGCACAACAGGTTATTCCAATCAAAGACTTTGAAAAGCTTATCGAGCGTCCGATCGACGATTTTCTTTCCTATATCGAACTTGATCGACAAGGCGTGTTAGAAGAAATCGGATGGCCGGCCTACACCGGTATGGGAGGGGAAATTATTCCCGCCTTTTATCGAACGATGAAAAACAACCCCAGGCCGTATCTGGTTTCATGTTATCAAAAGGTTTATGCTTATATTCATGAAACGGATTTGATCTTTGGTGTCGAGTTGCCCAATGTTGAGGTGGGTATTACCTCGAGTCCGGAGGGCATTATATCGCCAATGGCCAGAGAGGCCCTAAAAATTGCCGGCATTCACAGTGCCAAAGAATTTGCGGCCGCGGTTGCTGCTGTTACCCTCGGAGGTGAATTTAATTTTGCCACACTACACATTCAGGAAAAGATGTACACCGGAAGATAAATGACTTTATTACCCAAACAGATTTCCTATCCTGCAGGGGATATAAACATTTCCGGTGTCAATCATTCATTCATCTGGCCGGGCGATAAATATGACCGAAAGGCCCACCTGGATTCATGGGATAAAACGCTTCGATTTTTCAAAACTAACATGAATTCTTTTTAGAGATCTAACCCTTTGTATTACCGACTTCAAAGATTTTCGAATCAATATTGGAGACTCAGCCGTGATTAAGCCAGGCGATACCTATGAAGAGGTTATTTCGAATTTTTGCTGGGAAATTCCGGAGCACTACAACATTGCTTTGGATATATGCGATAAGTGGGCCGATCAACCGGACCGCGTGGCCTTGATTTACGAAAATGAAAGCGGTCAAGTCGAAAAATATAAATTTGCCGATCTGAAGCGGTTATCCAACCGGCTGGCCAACGGCCTCAAGGCCAACGGCATCGGGCCGGGGGACCGTTTCGGGATTCTGCTTCCCCAGTGCCCGGAAACGGCCATCAGTCATATTGCCGCTTACAAGCTAGGCGCCATCGCCATTCCACTATTCACCCTTTTCGGCACCGATGCCCTTGAGTATCGTCTGTCCAACAGCCAAGCCAAAGGCATCATCACCGATAGCGCCAATTTGCCGAAAATCTTGGAAATTCGACAGAATTTGCCGGATCTGGAAGTGGTGATCATCACCCGCGGTGAAAAACCGGAAGAGGTTCTGGATTTCGCGAAACTGATTGAAAAAGGATCCGCCAATTTAAGGCCGGTTAATACCAGGGCCGACGATCCGGCTCTGATTATTTACACATCGGGGACCACCGGTCCGCCTAAAGGAGCACTGCATGCGCAGCGGGTGTTATTGGGGCATCTACCGGGTGTGGAATTTCCGCATAATTTTTTCCCTCAAAAAAATGACTTCTTCTGGACACCGGCGGATTGGGCCTGGATCGGCGGTCTGATCGATGTGCTTTTTCCCAGCTGGCACCATGGCGTCCCCGTTCTGGCACACCGCGCTAAAAAATTTGACCCGGAAGAAGCCTTTCACCTGATTGCCAAATATAATATTCGCAATGCGTTTATGCCCCCGACGGCGCTAAAACTAATGCGCCAGGTAAAAGATCCGCGCAGTAAATACAAGTTTAAAATGAGAAGTATCGGCAGCGGCGGTGAAACACTGGGAGAAGAGCTTCTTAATTGGGGCCAAGATGTTTTTGGTTTAACGATTAATGAATTTTATGGCCAAACCGAGGTCAACCTGGTAGTCGGCAACTGTGCAGCGCTAATGACGAATTTGGCCGGATCCATGGGCCGGGCCGTTCCCGGGCACACGGTCGCGGTGGTAAATGACTCGGGTCAATCCCTGCCCGCGGGGACCGTGGGCGAGGTTGCCATCAGACGCCCCGACCCGGTCATGTTCTTGGAATACTGGAAAAATCCGGGTGCCACTGCAGATAAATATGTAGGTGATTGGTGCCTGACGGGTGATCTGGCCAAACAGGATGATGAAGGCTATTTTTGGTTTGTGGGCCGTAAGGATGATGTCATTACCAGTGCCGGCTATCGCATCGGGCCGGCCGAAATTGAGGACTGCATCATGAAACACCCGGCCGTGGGGATGGTGGCAGTTGTCGGCAGCCCGGATGAAGTGCGCACCGAAATTGTAAAAGCGTTTATCGTCCCCAAGGCCGATGTTGTCGCGGGTACTGATGTCGCTGAGGACATAAAACAGTTTGTCAAAGTAAGATTGGCAGCCCATGAATATCCACGGGAAATTGAATTTGTCGACGAATTGCCGATGACCGCCACCGGGAAAATCATGCGCAAGGATCTAAAAGCACAAGAAATTAAAAAGAAATCAAGTTAAAATGTCTGAAACAACGGAATTGATATTAGGTATCGCGGCTCTCATTGTTGTCATCGCCCTGACGCGAAAATATCACGCCTGGCGAATTAAGCGAGCTTACATTTTCATCATCGATGATCTTAAAAAGAAAGGTGCCTATAGTGACAGCTCTGCTGTTGATCTTTCTTATGCCAAAAGAAATACATTAAGGATGGGTCTTCGACAGCACCATCCCCAGGCCATTGATCATCTCATTATGGAAAACATTGTCGCCAAAACCGAAGACGGCCGCTATTACCTCGTTGAGAAAAATGTCGGCTTATAAACCGACATTTTGTTATTCGTTAATCGAATAACGAATAACCAATAACAAATAACGAAAACGGACTTTTTGGCCCGTTTTCTACCACAAGGTAAGTGAATCCAAGAACAGCTGTTTCAAATCTTCAGAGCTCACCGGACGCGGAGATAATTGGGTCAATCGCTGCTGAGGTAAGGTTCCCTCCACCAGTTTGTCAACATCATCCGGGCCATAACCCACGGCGCTGAGCCCGTTGGGCATTCCCACTTTACGCATGATCTCTATAACGGCTTCACCCAGGATTTCACCGGCGTCCTCAGATGACGCACCGGTAATGTCTTTGCCCATCAGTCTGGCGGCGTTTAGATGCTGTTCCGGGTTGGCCGAAGCCGTGAATCGGAAAACTGCCGGTGCGTTCAGGACGACTGCCATCCCGTGGGGAACCAGCGGGTGACCCGGCGGATATCCTTCGGGCACATAATCGAAAACCATTCCTGCAACCGGATATGACATACCGTGTGCCAGATGAACCCCGCCGTTACCGAAGCCGATGCCGGCATAGGTGGCTGCCAGCAGCACTTCTCCGCGGGCCTTATTATCGGAAGGATCTTCAATGACCTTTATCAGGTACTGGGAAATCATTTCAATGGCCCGGGAAGCCCAGATGTTGGAGATGGGGTTGGAACCTTGATATGCCGGGCGCATTTTGGGATGATCGGGAGCCGGCCGCTGGTTGTAAGGCAAAGCGGTCATGGCTTCCAGCGCGTGGGTCAGTTGGTCCAGCCCGGTGCAGGCGGCAACCATTTTGGGAAGTGTCCGGGTATTATTGGGATCGACGATGCCTTTTATCGGCCTCAGTGCGCGATGCGTAATTCCGGTTTTGGTATTCATTTCCAGAAAATCGAAAATCGCAACGCCCGTCGTTTCACTGCCGGTACCGGCCGTTGTTGGAACCGCCACCATCGGTTTTAAAGCTCCGGGAACCGGTTCGCCTTTGCCGATCGGCAGACTGACATAGGTCATAAAATCTGCCGGGTAGGTCGCATACAGGTTGGCGGCTTTGGCGGTGTCCATACTGGAGCCCCCGCCGACGGCAACATAGCCGTCGAAATTACCGTCCTCGGCAAATTGAATGGCCTCTTTAAAAGAAATATCCGTCGGCTCCACACTGGTCTGGTCATATAATACGGCATCGATGCCGTGTTTTTTCAAAGCCTCAAGCGTCACGGCAACCGGCTCTTTGTCTGCCAGATTGGGATCGGTGACGACCATCACCCGCTTGGCACCTTGCTCTTCCATATCCCATCCGACTTCGCGCGTAACGCCGGGCCCGTATTTGATATTGGATGTGTCCATCGAGAATGCTGTTTCTAATTTCATGTAATTTTCCTTTCGATCACCCGTTCAATTGAGATAATCGCAATTTAACTTAAGAGGTGAGGCCGCCAAGCGTGGCTGCTCAAGTTTATCATTCAACCTTATTTGTCGATGAAACTTCTGGCGATTGTCACCGCTTCGGCGGCATCTTCTCCGTAAGCGTCGGCTCCGATTCTTTTTGCGAAATCGGCATCAACTGGGGCGCCACCGATCATCACTTTCACGTTTTCCCGAATGCCCCTGTCGCACAACAGGTTAATCACATTTTTCATTTCCGGCATGGTGGTGGTCAGTAAGGCCGACAATCCCAGAACCTGCGGTTGAATTTCGTTGATTTTATCGATTACTTCTTCAACCCTAACGTCAACACCCAGGTCGATGACCTCTAAGCCGGCCCCTTCCAACATCATGGCTACCAGATTTTTTCCAATGTCGTGCTGATCACCCTTGACGGTGCACAGAATAACCTTTCCCCTGGTTTGTTCTTCATTTCCTTTCAGCAAGGGTTTGATAATATCCAGCCCTTTTTTCATCGTTACGGCAGAAACCAGCATTTCCGGCACAAAAATTTCGCTCTTGGCAAATCGATCTCCCACCACATCCATGGCGGCAATTAAA